>JAIBDA010000167.1 GCA_024679635.1 Amphritea sp.
AAGTATCAGCCACTAGTGAAACAGTGGTTTAATTTTTGATAAAACCGGGTTAGAGTCATTAAAGCTTGGTATATGCGGGATATTTTAAGGACAATTATTGTGCTCAGCTTTCTTAGCAAACAGGAAAAAGGATGGGTCGGCATAGATATCGGCTCTTCTTCAGTAAAAATGGTAGCGTTGTCTAAGCGGGGCGGAGTACTCCGTCTGGACTCATATGCGATCGTACCATTGCCATCATCCGCTGTGATCGAAAACAGCATTCAGGATATCGGACAGGTCTCTGAAGCTGTTGATAAAGGCGTGAAGCTTTGTGGCGGAGGGTTGACAGCCTGTATTGCAGCCGTTCCATCCTCTGCCGTTATTGCTAAACAGGTTCAGTTGAGTAATGCCTTTTCGGAATTCGAGCTTGAAGAGCAGGTTAAGCTTGAAGCTGATCGTTTTATTCCCTATCCGTTAAATGAAATTGCGCTGGATTTTGAGGTCTTAGGGCCGGTCGAAGGATCTCCGCAACTTAATGAGATCTTGCTGGTGGCATGCCGCCGTGACGATGTTGAAATGCGCGAAGATGCGATTAACAGTAGTGGGTTGAAATGTGAAGTAGTCGATGTTGATCGCTTTGCCACCGAGCGAATAGCGGCTTTGCTGGATAATGCTGATGAAGTAGGCGATCAGCTTATTGGTCTCGTGGATATCGGTGCATCCACTTTAACGCTGAATGTCTTTAAAAATGGCAAGATTGTTTATGACCGGGAACAGGCGTTCGGCGGTAATGATCTTAGCAATGTGATTCACCAACAGTCTGGATTGGAAGCGGGTGAAGTTGAGCATCTGATTCGTAGTGGTGAGCTTTCTGAAGATTTGCAGCAGTCTGTAGTGCTGCCATTTAGAAGTACTGTGTCCCAGCAGGTATCACGTGCTCTGCAGTTTTTCTATTCTTCAGGGCCGCACAACGAATTAAGTAAACTGTATATATTGGGCGGAACGGCCGCGATTGAAGGTTTGGCCGAACAGATGCAGGAGGAGGTTGGTGTTACGGTTGAAAAAGCTAATCCCTTTGCCTCAATGTCTGTTGATTCGAAAATCAATGCAAGCCGGCTTAACCAGGATGCCCCTACACTGGTTAAGGCCTGTGGTCTTGCCTTACGCAGTTTTGAGGGGTAAGAACTATGGCAAAGATAAATTTAAGGGCCTGG
>JAIBDA010000032.1 GCA_024679635.1 Amphritea sp.
GTTACTGTATTTAACGACGAATTGCGTCAGCTAATCAAAGATATGTTTGAAACCATGTACGATGCTCCGGGCATCGGTCTGGCGGCAACACAGATCAATGTACATCAGCGTATCATCACTATCGACACCTCTGAAGAGAAAAATGACCCTTTAGTGGTTATTAATCCCCAAGTTGAGATACTTACTGATGAAACTGAGAAGCAACAGGAAGGATGCTTATCCGTTCCTGGCTACTATGAAAATGTAGTTCGCCCGACCAACATCCGGTTGACAGCACAGGATGAACACGGTGAAGAATACAGCATAGAAGCAGACGATCTGCTGGCTATCTGTATTCAGCACGAGATTGATCACTTGGAAGGCAAGCTGTTCGTCGATTATCTGTCCCCCTTAAAACGCAACAGAATCCGTAGCAAGCTGGATAAACTTCATCGTCAGAAGGTTTGAAGCATGTCAGACTCCGCTAAACAACTGCGTATCCTGTTTGCCGGCACGCCGGACTTCGCCGCATCCAGCCTTAAAGCGCTGCTAGATGCAGGACATAATGTTATCGGCGTCTACACCCAGCCAGACCGCCCGGCAGGACGGGGCCGTAAACTGACCCCCAGTCCGGTTAAGAAGGTCGCACTTGATAACGACCTTCCGGTTTTTCAACCACTTAATTTCAAGCAGCAGGAGGACCGCCAGACACTGGCAGACCTTAATGCAGACTTGATGATCGTGGTGGCCTACGGCCTGCTTCTACCTAAAGCTATTCTTGATGCGCCCCGACTGGGTTGCATCAACGTTCATGCCTCTTTGCTACCTCGGTGGCGGGGCGCAGCGCCTATTCATAGAGCACTGTTGGCGGGCGATGATGAAACCGGCGTCACCATTATGCAGATGGATATTGGCCTGGATACCGGCGCCATGCTACTCAAGAAAAGCTGCCCGATCACTCCATCAGACATTAGTGGTGAACTGCATGACCGGCTTGCTGAGATTGGCTCAGTAGCACTACTCGACAGTCTTCCGGGGATTGCCGATCAAACCATAACCCATGAAGTACAGGACGACAGTCTGGCCTGTTATGCCCACAAGCTGGAAAAAGCAGAAGGGCTGATCGACTGGCAACAGCCTGCCTCTGAGATCACTCGACAGATAAGGGGATTAGCCCCCTGGCCTGTGGCCTTCACCACATTGAACGGTGAAACACTGCGAGTCTGGTATGCCGAGACAGACATGACTCCGAGCACAGCAAAGCCGGGAACAATTGTTGGCACTGACAAAAAAGCGATTCTGGTTGCCAGCGGTGAGGGCGTCGTCAGACTACTTAAAATTCAGCTACCGGGAAGTAAAGCGATGGAGACCAGCGCGGTGCTCAACTCAAAAAAAGAACTGTTTAGCGACGGTACAGAGCTAGGCCAGTCTTGATGGATATCCGCGCCATTGCAGCTCGCGCCTTAGGCCCGGTGATAGACCGCAAAGAGTCACTGAATACAGCACTACCCAGAGCACTGGAACTCTGCCAGGAAAACGAACGCGCACTGCTGCAACAGTTTTGTTATGGCACAATGCGCTTCCTTCCCCGGCTTGAAGTACTTGCCAAAAAGCTGCTAAAGAAACCTTTTAAACCGCAGGATCAGGATATATACGCACTGGTTCTGCTGGGTCTGTATCAACTCTTAGAAATGCGAATTCCTGCCCACGCAGCCATCAGCGAAACAGTCGAAGCGGCCAACCAGCTAAACAAAGACTGGGCGAAAGGCCTGCTCAATGCGGTATTACGTCGCCTGCAGCGCGAGCAGGATGAGTTGCTTGAGTCTCTATCTGCGCAGGATGAGTTTACTTATATCCATCCTCAGTGGGTGATCGCCAAGTTACAACATAACTGGCCAGACCACTGGATCGATATTCTTGAGCAGAACAATCAACAACCACCTATGACTCTGCGGGTAAACCACCTGCAAACTGACCGAGCTGATTACCTCCAGCAACTATCTAACAGCGGCATCGCAGCATCAGCCACTCCCTATTCCAATGTAGGTATTCAGCTTGAAAGCCCTGTTGATGTAAGCTCGCTACCCGAGTTCGATAGCGGTGCCGTCAGCGTTCAGGACGAAGCAGCGCAACTCAGCAGCGACCTGCTAGACCTACAGCCAGGACAGCGTGTTCTCGATGCCTGCGCTGCACCCGGCGGTAAACTTTGCCACATTCTTGAGCACCAGCCTGATCTTGATCATGTAACAGCGATCGAGCTTGAGGATAATAGAGCCTTGAGAATCCAGGAAAACCTCAACAGATTACAGTTAACCGCTGAAGTAATCGTTGACGATGCCGCTACTAAAGACTGGTGGGACGGAACAACCTATGACAGGATTCTGGTCGACGCCCCCTGTTCAGCAACCGGCGTGATACGACGCAACCCAGATATCAAGCATATGCGTCAAAGTGAAGACATTAAGGCCCTGGCAGAACTGCAATTAGCTATTCTTCAAAACTGCTGGCAGATGTTGAAGCAAGGCGGGCGTTTAGTGTACGCCACCTGTTCCGTGTTCCCCCAGGAGAACGAACGGGTTATTGAGCGCTTTCTTAAATCTCAGACCGATGCCAATCACCTACCGATTGAAGCAAGCTGGGGTATAGAACGACCATTCGGCCGCCAGCTTTTCCCTCAAGCACAGGGACATGATGGCTTTTATTATGCAGTATTGGTAAAAGATCAGAACGAGTGATGGCGAAGCCACCCGCTGATCGGAGACTCATCAGATTATGAAGATAATTATTCTCGGTGCAGGGCAGGTTGGTGGAACACTGGCTGAAAACCTCGCCAGTGAAGCGAACGACATCACCATAGTCGATACTGACATGAGCAGACTTCGCGAACTACAAGACCGTCTCGATATCCGCACAGTAGAAGGCAAAGCATCTCACCCCTCGATACTCGAACAGGCCGGCGCCCGCGACGCAGACATGCTCATCGCTGTAACCAACAGCGATGAAGTCAATATGATCGCCTGCCAGATCGCCCAGACCCTCTATCATACGCCGACAAAAATCGCGCGGGTTCGCGAGCATGACTACCTACTCAAAAACAAAGCTATCTTCACGGACAAGTCGATTCCCATCGACGTATTGATCAGCCCCGAAGAACTGGTTACCAAGCATGTTCGCCGACTAATCGAACACCCGGGAGCGCTTCAGGTACTCGACTTTGCCGATGGCATCGCTCAGTTGGTCGCGGTAAAGGCATACTACGGAGGACCTCTGGTAGGCCGTGAAATATCTTATCTTCGTTCCCACATGCCCTCTGTTGAAACCCGCGTAGCCGCAATTTTCCGTAAGGGTAGCCCCATCATGCCTAAAGGCGATACCGTTATCGAAGCCGATGACGAAGTCTTCTTTATCGCGGCAAAGAAAGATATTCGTTCGGTTATGAGCGAACTTCGCAGACTGGACCGCCCGTATAAGCGAATAATCATAGCGGGCGGCGGTAACATTGGCGCCCGTCTGGCAGATACAATTGAAGACAAATATCAGGTTAAGATCATCGAGCGGGATATTCATCGCTGCAACAGCCTGGCCAAGCGTCTGGACAACACCATCGTCTTGCAGGGCAGCGCATCTGACAAAGAACTGTTGCTGGAAGAAAACATCGAAGATACCGATGTTTTCTGCGCATTAACAAACGACGATGAAGCCAATATCATGGCCTCCATGCTCGCCAAACGCCTGGGTGCCCGCACTGTAATGACCCTGATCAACAACCCAGCTTATGTGGACCTGGTACAGGGCGGGGTGATCGATATCGCCATCTCCCCCCAGCAAACAACCATAGGCAGCCTGCTAACCCACGTTCGCCGTGGCGATGTAGCCGCAGTACACTCCCTGCGAAGAGGCGCTGCCGAGGCGCTGGAAGCAGTTGCTCACGGTGACGCCCGTAGTTCAAAAGTAGTCGGCCGAATGATTGAAGAGATCGACCTTCCAAAAGGCACCACCATCGGCGCCATTGTCCGCAATGACGAAGTACTCATTGCCCACGATGATGTTGTGGTAGAAAACGATGATCATGTAATTCTGTTTCTGGTCGACAAACGTAAGATTGGTGAAGTAGAGCGCCTGTTCCAGGTTGGTCTTGGCTTCTTCTGATCGGAGAGAACAATGCACTATAAAGTAATCCTCCGGATTCTCGGCCTGCTGCTAATGATATTCAGCTTCACCATGCTGCCACCGATCGCTATCTCGTATAACTACCATGACGGCACTCAACTGGCATTCATCTCCGCCTTCGTTATTACTCTGTCCACCGGGTTTATTATCTGGGCACCGGTCTATCGGGTTCGACAGGACCTGCGTACCCGTGATGGCTTCCTTGTTACCGTGCTGTTTTGGGTAGTACTGGGGCTCTTTGGATCTATTCCTTTCATGCTGGCAGACAGCCCCGGCCTCTCCTTTGTAGATGCCGTTTTTGAGTCTCTGTCAGGGCTGACCACGACCGGAGCCACCGTCATCACCGGTATAGACTCCCTGCCAAAGTCGATCCTTTACTACCGACAGCAACTCCAATGGCTTGGCGGCATGGGAATAATCGTACTGGCCGTCGCTATCCTGCCAATGCTTGGCATCGGTGGTATGCAGCTATATCGCGCAGAAACACCAGGGCCTGTTAAAGATAGCAAGCTAACACCAAGAATTACTGAGACCGCAAAAGCACTTTGGTATATCTACCTCTCACTTACCATCGCCTGCGGCTTAGGTTATTGGCTTGCCGGTATGACGCCATTTGATGCGATAGGGCATAGCTTCTCCACGGTCGCTATCGGTGGATTTTCAACTCACGATGCCAGTATCGGTTATTTTGACAATCCTATGATTGAAGCGATCTGCACCTTCTTCATGATTATCTCTGCTGTCAACTTCGGCCTTCACTTTTTCGCCTGGCGCCAACGCTCTATTACCCACTATTTTCAGGACCCTGAGTTTAAGTTCTACCTGACAATTCTGGGCGGTATTTCAGTTCTCGCTGCGGTCGTATTGATCACTACTGAGACCTATGCCGTCGGAGAATCAGTTCGTAAAGCGGTATTTGAAGTCGTATCTATTGCGACCACCACCGGCTTTGCGACGGCAGACTTTGCTCAATGGCCGGTCATGCTGCCATTTCTTCTGTTCGTTGCGGCGTTCGCTGGCGGCTGCGCAGGGTCAACTGGCGGCGGCATGAAAGTAATTCGTATCCTGCTGATTCTTAAACAGGGTCAGCGGGAGATTAAAAGACTGATTCACCCCAACGCTGTTATCCCGGTTAAGTTTGGTAACAAGCCAATTCCAGACCGCGTCCTGGAAGCGGTCTGGGGGTTCTTCTCTGTCTATCTAATCGTATTCGTGGTTATGCTGATCATCCTTCTGGGGACAGGCCTCGATCAGGTAACAGCCTGGTCTGCCGTTGGCGCAACCCTCAACAACCTGGGGCCAGGGTTAGGGCAGGTTGCTGCACATTATGGCGACCTGAATGAGCCTGCCAAATGGGTACTCGCCTTTGCCATGCTCCTTGGCCGACTCGAAGTATTCACGCTTCTGGTGCTGTTCTCTCCCGCTTTCTGGAAGCGCTAAGACAACCACTAAGCAGACACTAAAAAGGGGCTATAAATAGCCCCTTTTTAGTGTCTTTGTAATCACCCGATTAATACATTCTGGTGCCATCAGGGCGGTGTTGGAAGCGCTTATACTCCCACTGATACTGTTCCGGGATTTGCCTAACGCACCACTCAACTTCTGCATTCATCGCCGCAGCAGAACTCAGTAGGTCTTTGTCATTGATCTGATCGGATGCACGGTGAAAGAATATCTCGAACCCCTGACCATCGGGTAACCGCTTAGCATAAGCCGAGATCACCGCCGCACCCGTTTGCGCCGCAAGCTGCGGTAGCAGTTTCATACTGTAACTTTCCTGACCAAAGAAGGGCGCAAAAACGCCACTCCCTTTGTCAGCTTCCTGGTCCGGCAGAATGCCCAGCACTTCACCTGCCTTTAAGGCCTTCATTGCCATCCGTACACCCTTAACATTTGCAGGAGCAAGCTTGGAACCTAGTCTTGCTCGCTTACGCCTGACCAGGCGATCCATCAATTCAATTTTCGGCGGCCGATACATAGAAGTAAGCTTGTACTTAGTACTCAAATGCAGCCCTAACACTTCCCAGTTCCCCAGGTGGGGGGCAATCAAAATCACCCCTTTTCCATCACTCAGCGCTTCAGACAAATACTCTTCATTGTGAATTTTATGGATTTTTTTTATAACCCTTCCTGGAGACCAGATCCAGGACATCCCCATCTCGCCAGCCAGTCGGCCGGTCTCAATCAAACTCCTTTTCACCAGAGCATCCTGCTGCGCTGCATCCAATTCAGGAAAGCAGAGCTCGATGTTCATCTTGGTGATTTTGTATGCTTTATTTCTGCTTTTATAGGTTCGCCTACCGACATACTCACCTAACGACTGAGCCATGCGCAGCGGTAAGAGAGCGAGCAGATAGAGAACTGAAATTGAGAGCCAGCCTTTAAGATGTTTCACGTGGAACCTTTTTCACAACATGGAATAAAAATAACTACCTATAAGCAACTAAGCGGCTGCCGAGATTATATAATGGGGAATCTTGTAAAGACCAACAATGAAACAAAATGAGCGAGAACAACAGATGAAATATACCGTATACCTATCAGGCGAGATCCATACTGACTGGAGAGAAAAGATAAAATCAGCGGTCCGGGAGAAGAAGCTCCCCATAGAGATACTGACGCCAAATACAGATCACGGCAGCAGTGACGACTGCGGGGCTAAGATCCTTGGTGCAGAAGAGACCCCCTTCTGGAAAGACAATAAAGCTGCAAAGATAAACAGTATTCGACACATGGCCGCCATAAAACGCGCCGACATTGTAGTCGTTCGCTTTGGAGATAAGTACAAACAATGGAACGCCGCATTTGATGCCGGCGTTGCTGCCGCGCTGGGGAAATCCCTGATCGTAGAGCACGCCACCGACATTACCCACCCTCTAAAAGAGGTCGACGCAGCAGCAATGGCTGTCGCAGAAAACACGGAACAGGTTATCGAGATACTCGAATATCTCAGCAGGGACTATTAAAACCAGGTAAAAGTCGCTGAAAAACAACCACAATCCGGCGCCTAAGCGCTTTCAAAGCCTGTTATTCGTGTATAATTTCGCTCTATTTTTGTACAAACAGATTTGAAATGGTGAACTCAGTGACAGATAAAGCGAGACCGGATGGCAGCACCTTTCAGGGGTTGATCCTGGCGCTGCAAGAGTATTGGTCAGAGCAGGGCTGCGTATTAATGCAACCGCTGGATATGGAAGTCGGTGCCGGCACATTCCACCCAGCAACCTTTTTGCGCGCCATCGGTCCCGAGACCTGGAACTCAGCATACGTCCAGCCAAGCCGGCGCCCGACCGACGGTCGTTACGGTGACAACCCAAACCGACTGCAACATTACTATCAGTTTCAGGTAGTAATGAAGCCATCACCAGACAACATTCAGGAACTTTATCTTGGCTCCCTCGAACGCATGGGTCTGGATCTTAACGTTCACGACGTGCGCTTCGTAGAAGACAACTGGGAGTCGCCTACACTCGGCGCCTGGGGGCTCGGCTGGGAAGTCTGGCTCAACGGTATGGAAGTGACCCAGTTCACCTATTTCCAACAGGCAGGCGGCATTGAGTGCTACCCAGTGACCGGAGAGATCACCTACGGACTGGAACGTATCGCAATGTACCTGCAGGACGTCGACAGCGTATATGACCTGATCTGGACATATAACAAAGACGGCAGCCCCGTGACTTACGGCGACGTTTACCACCAGAACGAAGTAGAGCAGTCGACCTACAACTTTGAACATGCTGACGTTCCTCAGCTATTCAAAAGCTTTGATCATCATGAAGCCGAATGCAACAAGCTGCTGACACTGGAAACTCCGCTGCCACTACCCGCCTATGAGCAGGTTCTAAAAGCATCTCACACGTTCAATTTACTGGATGCGCGCCACGCAATTTCAGTAACCGAACGCCAGCGTTATATCCTCCGCGTAAGAACCCTGGCTCGCGAAGTTGCTCACGCGTATTTCAATACGCGTAAAGCATTAGGCTTCCCCCTGGCAGAAGAGGGCATCCGTAACGAAGTACTCGCGGCCTGCGAAGAGGAGAACAAGTGATGAGCGATTCAATCAACCGTCAGGATTTCCTGTTCGAACTCGGCACCGAAGAGCTGCCACCTAAAGCACTTAAAACATTGTCAGCAGCACTCGAAAGCGAAGTCCTTGCCGGCATCAAAGATCTCTTCGGCAAACAAGCTGCTTATGCCTTTGAAGGCACCATAGTTAATTCATACGCCGCACCACGTCGGCTTGCGCTATTCCTGGGCAACCTCGCTGACGAAGTACCCAGCAGCACATTCATGATGCAAGGCCCTCCAGCACGCATCGCCTATGACGAGCAAGGTAAGCCAAGCAAGGCACTTGAAGGCTTCGCCCGAAAGTGCGGCACGACAACCGACAAGCTGGTCGATATCGATGGCAAGATGAGTTTTAGCCAGGAACTCCCCGCTAAAGCACTCGCAGATGAGCTGCCAGCGATTATCGAAAGCGCACTCGGCAAGCTACCGATTCCTAAGCGCATGCGCTGGGGCGCATCACGCACTGAGTTTGTACGTCCGGTAAAGTGGCTGGTTATGCTCATGGGCACCCAGGTCATTGAATGCGAAATTCTCGGTCTGACAGCCGGACGCAACACCCGCGGCCACCGCTTCCACCACAATCACGAGATCGTACTTAGCCATGCAAACGAGTACTTAGAAAACCTCGAGAGTGTTGGTTATGTAATGGCCGATTTCGAAGAACGTCGCGAGAAAATTCGCGCGCAAGTCGAAGCAGAAGGGAGCTTGGTTGACGGCATCGCACAGATTGATGAAGACCTTCTTGACGAAGTAACGGGCTTAAACGAATGGCCCGTTGCGCTGACTGGACGCTTCGAGGAACGCTTCCTCGATGTACCCGCTCAAGCCCTGATCACATCGATGAAAGAGCATCAGAAGTATTTCCACGTAACTGACAGCGATGGCAAACTGATGCCATTCTTCATTACGATCTCTAATATCGAATCGACCGATCCGGCACAAGTGATCGCAGGTAACGAAAAGGTTATTCGTCCTCGCTTATCGGATGCAGCCTTTTTCTTTGAAACTGATAAGAAGCGCACGCTTGAATCCCGTATCGAAGACCTGAAGTCTATCGTCTTCCAAAAAGACCTTGGAACGCTGCATGACAAAGCCAGCCGCGTTGCCATTCTGGCCAAGCACATTGCAGAACAGCTAGGCCAGGATCAGGCAAAAGCTGAACGCGCAGCACTACTGGCCAAGACCGATCTGATGACGGATATGGTTTATGAGTTCACCGATCTACAAGGTTTGATGGGCTACCATTACGCCCTCAACGACGGTGAAGACGAAGCAGTGGCTTTGGCTCAGAACGAACAATACATGCCACGCTTTTCAGGAGACGAACTCCCTAAAAGCGAACCCGGCATAGCGGTCGCTTTGGCTGATCGACTGGACACGTTGACGGGTTTATTTGGCATCAACCAGCCACCGACAGGCTCTAAAGATCCCTTTGCACTACGCCGCGCTTCACTGGGCGTACTGCGTATTATCGTAGAGCGCCAACTGGATCTCGATCTTGAAGATCTCATCAAGGTCGCCGCGGACAGCCACTCAAATCTGCCAGCGCGTGACGGACTAGAAACCAAAATCGTTGACTTCATGCTTGAACGCTTCCGCGCCTGGTATGACGATGAAGGTATCGCAATCGAGGCCTACCTGGCTGTTCACGCACTTCGTCCAACCCGACCTCTGGAGTTTGATCAGCGAGTGCAAGCGGTAAGTCATTTCCGCACACTGGAAGAAGCTGGCGCCCTTGCTGCTGCCAATAAGCGCGTATCAAACATCCTGAGCAAGCAAGACGCCAAAATCTCTGACAGCGTGTCTCAGGAACTTCTGATAGAGGATGCTGAGAAAGCGTTGGCAGCCTCCGTAGCGAACAAGTCTGCAGAGCTAGAACCTCTATTTGCCGCGGGCAACTTCAAAGAGGTACTCGAATCTTTGGCTGAACTAAGGCCTACCGTTGATCAGTTCTTTGATGAAGTTATGGTAATGGCTGATGACGAAGCGGTAAGAAACAACCGCCTTGCGTTACTCAACCAGCTGCGAAACCTGTTCCTGGGTGTAGCCGATATTTCTGCGCTCAGCTAAGACACCATTGAGCCAGCAGTCCGTTAAAAGCCGGTTACTTAACCGGCTTTTTTGTTTCTGTTTTTTTAGATGTAAGATAGCACTATGAAATTAGTAATCCTGGATCGGGATGGCGTAATTAACCATGACTCCGATAATTACATAAAGTCTCTCGATGAGTGGCAACCGTTACCCGGAAGCGTCGAAGCGATCGCCCGACTTTCCAAAGCCGGCTATGACGTCTGTGTCGCGACTAACCAGTCAGGGCTAGCCCGGGGTTACTTCGACCTTACGACTCTAAACCTTATGCACCGTAAGATGAAAGACCTGGTTGAAGAGCAGGGGGGACGTATTGATAAGATTGAATACTGCCCCCATTTACCGGACGATAACTGCTACTGCAGAAAGCCTCTGCCCGGAATGTATCAGCATATCCTCAGTTGCTATCCAGATATCGATCCTCAAAAGGTATACGTGGTGGGCGACTCTCTTCGTGATCTTCAGGCTGCTGAAACCACAGGATGCCCCTCTATTCTTGTTAGGACAGGTAAGGGGAAACGTACCCTGGAAAAAGGAGGCATCCCTAACAACACTCAAATCGTTGATGACCTTGAAGCAGCAGTGCTTCATATTATTTATCACCAACGAACCTCAGACTAACCGATAGTTCCACGTGAAACATTAGCTTATGACCAGTAAACCTGACACAAAAGAAGCAATGGGAAATCTTATAGAACAGATACGAACAACCATTCCGTTCGATACCCCAATCGATAAGCTATGCAATGGCCCCTGCACCGGTTGCTCGAAAAAACTGATGGATTACCTGGATATGGAACTCGAAGAGAAAGAGACTCTTTTAGCAACAGGTCATCATCCGAGCCTGGGAGAAATCAATCGACTCAAGAAAACCGCTTTGAAAATCCATAGTGTACTGATGCAGAATGGACTGATAGACAACACTGATAAGCAGCACTAAACCTTTCCAGAATCGACATAACACTATCAACAGACACTCGCCAAAATACTACTCAGCAAACACCTGACGAGACGCCTGGCGTTTCGAAAACAAGAAACAGAAACGCAACCGATACACCAACGCACAAGATTCAGCAGAGGAGAGGCAAGTTACTTAGTCTAATAAAACTCGCTGCTGCAATAACACGCAATCCACCGATGCGATATCAAACAACCAAAA
>JAIBDA010000113.1 GCA_024679635.1 Amphritea sp.
ATGCCGCATCCCCCAAATGGAAGACCGCTGCTGGCACCGGTCAGTGGTCGGTTCCAGTTTATGATACCTGCAGAGATCTGGCGCTGAAAATGCTCATATTGCTCGCGATCATCACTGAATATTCCAGCTGAGAGGCCAAATGCGGTGTTGTTTGCATGGCCGATGGCGGCATCAAAACTCTGATAACGGATGATCTGTAGCAAAGGGCCAAAATGCTCAGTATCCGGGAGTTTTGAAATGGATGAAATATCCACAATGGCAGGAGACACAAGTGTTCCTGCACTATTCTGGACCTGACCTTCGAGCAGTGCTGAACCACCGGCCTCTATCATCTGTTGTTGGGCCATGAGGATAGAGTCTGCTGCTGTTTTGCTAATGAGGCTTCCCATAAAGGGTTGTGGCTCGGCGTTATACTCTCCGATAAGGATCTGGCTACAGGACGCCGTTAGCTGCTCAATAAACTGATCGCCCCAGCTGCTGTCCGGAACGAGCAGGCGTCGGGCGCAGGTACAACGCTGTCCCGCACTGATAAAGGCAGAGATAATAGTATCGTGCAGTGCTGCTTTCAGGTTTTCTACCGGGGTTATCAGCAGCGGATTATTACCTCCCATCTCCAGTGCTAGAATTTTCTCTGGGTACCCACCAAATTGTCGGTGTAATAGTTGACCGGTGGTGGCACTGCCGGTGAAGAACAGGCCATCAATGTCAGGATTTGAGGCGAGGGCTTTACCGGTTTCACTGTTTCCCTGCACCAGATTCAGCACCCCATCAGGCAGTTCCGCTTTTTGCCAGAGATGGAGCATGAGTTCGGCGCATCGGGGGGTGAGTTCACTGGGCTTGAAGACCACAGTATTTCCGGCTAACAGTGCTGGGATAATATGACCATTAGGCAGGTGCATGGGGAAATTATAGGGACCGAATATAGCGACGACACCGTGGGGCTTATGGCGTAAGACCAGATCACCCATGGGGCTATGTTCTATCCGGGTACCGCAACGCTCCTGGTGGGCTCGGATAGAGATATCTGCTTTGGCTATCATCGCCGCTATCTCAGTACGGCTTTCCCAGAGGGGTTTGCCGGTTTCCTGACCGATAGTGTCTGCCAACAGCTCTGAATATTTAGTAATCAGTTCTGTGAAGCGTTTAACGTAACTCTGGCGCTGTTCGAAGGTCATCTCTTTCCAGCGGGTTGAGGCTTTTTTAGCGGCCGCGATGGCTTGTTCTACCTGGGGTTCTGAAGCGCAGAAGCCCTCCCATATTCGCTGTTCTGACGCAGGGTTAAGAGAGGTGAACTTTTTACCAGTGCCCTGAATCCAGCGACCATTTATAAAGAGTGATGCTGTTGATTTCATCATTCAGCTCCTGTGCTTTAAAGGTACTACCCGTAGCGGGTCACCATCACGCACTTTCAGTCGATGGCAAAGTTCAGCTGGGAGGGTTATTTTTCCTTCAGAGGGGGCGATCTGAACCACGGTGCAGCGGAAATCTTGCAGTTGAGTGTTACAGACTAAATATGCACTGCTGTGCTCCAGTACAGGCCCGGTGTGTACTGATACAAAATGGCTTTTGCGTATCGCCCTTATATCTTTTATTTCGCAGGCAAGGGTTGGACCGCCATCGAAGATATCGATATATTTTTCATATCGAAATCCCTCAGTTTCAAGCAGCTTCCTGGCTGGAACTGTATTTTGGTGGACCTCACCGATCACCTGCTGAGCTGATTCAGGCAACAGGTGGATATAGATTGAATGCTTTGGCATCAACTCAGCAATAAAGACCTTGTTACCGCTGCCGGTCAGATAGTCGGCTTCTGAGAACTCCATACTAAAGAAATGTTTCCCAAGGCCGTTCCAGAAAGGTGATCTGCCCTGGTTGTCACTGACTCCCCGCATTTCAGCGATGACTTTATCGGGAAAACGTTCTCTGAACTGAGCCATAAAGAGAAAACGGCAGCGAGACAGCAAGGCACCGTTATTATCCCGCCGGTATTCCGGGTCCAGATAGAGAGTGCAGACCTCGGCGTAACCGGTGAAGTCGTTGCAGAGATAGAGGGTTTGGAAACTGTTATGTACGCCCAGTTCACGGGAGGCATGTACAACCGTACCCAGGCGATAGTGATAGAAGGGTTCGCGCAGACCCACCGCAGACTCAATTCCACAGACGCCAATCAGGCTTCCGCTACAGCTCTCTTCCAGAGCAAACAGATAGCTGTCTCCACGTGGATCAGGTGATGCTTGGCTAAAGGCGGTTTCTGAGGCTGAAATCTTTGTTTCCAGTAATGTGCGGTTGCTGGGGAGGGAGGTAAATCCAGGTCCGCTCTGCTGCGCTATTTCACAGAGCCGATCCAGATCGGAAAGCCTGATTGGGCGAATGATATTGAGGTCGTTCATCCGTCAACTCCTTTGCCTGTCTGTGCTTTGAAAAATCTTATCGGCTGACTCAGCTACAAACCCATGAAACAGAGTTCCATCCGCCTGTGGATAACGATAGGCAAATTCATAGTAGCAACCGGGTATTCTCTGTATCCCTTCTTCAAACTCAACGGGTATAAGGTTTGCCCGGGTGGATGATTGAGCCAGTAACGCTGAGGGGCCGCCTTTAATTAGTCCGCCGTTGTCGTTCAGTTCGAACCCCTGTGCCAAGAGAAACCGGTTAACCGCACTGAGGTTGGGGTGGGATTTAAGAGCATTGATAAGTAGCGTAAAGTGATTCGGCTGAAACCCCATCGCATAGACCCAGGCGGCGTAGTCACTTTCCCTTTCCAGTTGTTGATAGGTCTGGTAACTGATTGGCCAGTGACGTCCGGAGTAACTGAATCCTGATTGCTGTGACTTTGAACTATCAATGTGAGCGCTAAACTGGCGGACAGTCTCTTGTAGCGAGGTAGAAAATTGCCCGGTGAGTAGTTGGGAGATAAATAGTTTAGGCTGGGTTGGATCAGGATGTAGAAAATGCTGCGCAAAGAGTTTTTTGTGCGGGAAGTGATATTCTTCGGCAGCAACATAACCCCTTTTGATAAAAGGATCTGCAATCTGATGAATATCAATCTGTGGCAAATCAAAGGTACGCAGAGCGATATGATCATTGATCAACTGAGGGTTACGTTTGGCAAAAAGGTGATAGATTTTTTGTGCATCAGGATTCAGTTTCAGATAATTCTGCCACATCATTTCAAGAATTTGATTCAGCGATTCAGGTTTCATCGGACTGCCCCTGAGGTGCTGTTGATGCATGGTTCCTATGCCTTATCCAGCGATCTGGTTGTTTGGCCAGTTGCAGTAGAATCAGTGTGCTGAGTTGGGTTCGGTGAACCAGACTTTCAATTTCGATGAACTCCTGGTTGCTGTGAATCTTTCCTCCCAGGACGCCTAGAGTGTCAACATTGGGTAGCCCGGCCGCTGTGAGGTTGTTGCCGTCGCAGCAGCCTCCGGTTGCTTCCCATACTAGCGGAGTGCCCAGCTGTTTTGAGCAATCGGTCACCAACTTAAAAAGAGACAGGTGTGGGTTGTCCAAAGACTTAGGCGGGCGGCCAAAATCGCCGTGCAGGTTAAGGCTGATACCTTCTTTGCGATTGATCTGTTGCTGAATTCGTTGTAATTGCAGCTTACACCAGGGCTCATCATCGCTGATCCGGGTGCGGATATTAAAGCGACATCTAGCCTGATCGGGGACCTGATTAGTAGTAACACCACCATTCACTATGCCGACATTAAGAGTGACGCCTTCGCGCTGACCATTGAGTTTGTCTACCTCGGTGATGAATTCAGCAAGAGCGCAGATCGCATTGCGGCCCAGATGATGCTCCCGACCGGCATGGGCAGCTACTCCTTTGACGACGACTGTGAAATTGCCACTGCCTTTGCGCTCTCCGGCAAGCTGGCCATTGGGTAAAGCCGGCTCATAGATCATTCCCAGATCATGACGGGCTGCTTGTTGAGCGATAATGGAGGCAGAGCCGGGTGAGCCAATCTCTTCATCGGGATTTAATAAGACGGTCCAACCTAAATGCTTTGTCAGAGAGGATCGCTCAAATGTTGCGAGGGCTTCCAGCATAACCAGAAGTCCGCCTTTCATATCACTGACTCCCGGGCCTCCCAAGGTATTGTTATCAAGCCAATCGCACTGTTGAAAATCGGAGTCAGGGGGGAAGACGGTATCCAGATGGCCTG
>JAIBDA010000060.1 GCA_024679635.1 Amphritea sp.
AGCCACGAGCCACGAGCCACGAGCCACGAGCCACGAGCCACGAGCCACGAGCCACGAGCCACGAGCCACGAGCCACGAGCCACGAGCCACGAGCCACGAGCCACGATGGGTATTTTTACTTCTTCTTTTCCATCAGAACTATCTGCGTCTCAGAAAAGCTGTCGTGCCAGGTGGCTTTGTTGGCTGAGAAGAGCATCCAGAAGAAGCCCAGACCGAAGCAGGCGAATGATAGGATTGCGGTCATAAAGCGGATAAGTGCCTGACGCAGGCTGATATGTTTGCCGTCTATGGTTTGTACTCGCAGTTTCCAGGCTTGCATCCCCAGAGTTTGTCCCAGGCGTACCCAGAAGTAGGCGAAGAAGCCGAAAGTCAGTAGGAATAGAACGGATTGAAATAGCGGGCCATCAACAACATTTCCGTTGTTCAGACCGACGGCGGCAAAGCCGGTACACATCCAGATGGCTGCAACCAGAAATGCGTCGTAGATCATCGCTGCAAAACGGCGCAGCAGGCTGGGTTGTTGCAGTTCACCTTCAAATTCCGGAAAAGCTCTATTCATCTTGTTTGTTTCTGTCTCTGGCTTCAGATTTAGCATCTGGCTTTGTTCAGACGCATCGGTTTAACGTATCGGTTCTGCTGTTTTAATTCGGCAGGCTGAACAGGGGGCGAAGTCGGGTGCCTAAGAGGCTTCCGGCAAAGGCTGCCATTAGCCATAGCCAGCCATGCAAGCTGCCGGAGACTATACCACCAAAATAGGCGCCGATGTTACAGCCAAAAGAGATAGTTGCGCCGTAGCCCAGCATCACTCCGCCCAGTGTCGCAGCGAACCACTGAATAGCTGGTATTTGCCACTGCCAGCTAAACCTTCCGGCCAATGTAGCGGCGAGGAAAGCGCCCAGAATAATGCCCATATTCATCACTGATACGGTATCGCTTAGCAGTGGTTCCATAAGCGCTTCTTCCCGGCCGGGCTGAAGCCAGTATGCCCAGAAATCTAATTCTAAATCTAACCCCAGCGTGAAGGTCTCTTCCAGCCAGAGATAGGCCTTAGCGCCCCAAAGGGGGTAAGCAACGGCAACAGACCAGGGGCGGCCGGTTTCAGCCAGTACGATAAAGTTGAGCAGCGCCAATACCACGCCCCCCCAGATAAATGGCCAGGGGCCCTGAAGTAGGTTTTTCAGGTTAAAGCGTTGCTGGCGAAGGTCGTGTTCAATCGTACCGTGGTGGCGTTTTTCCAGCCAGATAGATGTACCTGCAATAACTGCAAAAATCGCTAGATTAACCGCAAGTGCTAATCCAATACCCAGTGATTCAATCATTGCCACCGGTGCAAGCTGGGGCAGGGTAGTCCACCATTCGTAATCAGCACTGGCCCACAAACCACCAATCATAAAGCCGATCATGCTGGGAATAGCTCTTATCTGTCCGCCGCCCACATGATAGAGGTTGCCTGAAGCACAGCCATTACCTAGCTGCATGCCGATGCCGAAGATAAAGGCTCCGAATATCACTGACCAGCCTAATGGGCGAGTGTAACCCGCTACGTCGTTGCCCAGCAGGGTGCCACTGGAAAGTGCCGGGAAAAAAAGGCAGACGGCGACTGCGAGCATCAGCATCTGAGCCCGTATACCTCGTCCACGACGATTGACTATCAGGTTGCGCCAGGCAGAGGTAAAACCAAAGGATGCATGAAACAGGGAAAGCCCGAGGGCTGCGCCAAGGATGAGTAGCAAGGCCTGGTGGCTATCATGTTCCCGGATCAGATAGAGAGACCCCGTGACCAGTAGCAGCAGTGCCAGTGACAGGTTACGCAGACGGTTAAATCGTGCCGTGAGGGGCAGGGTTTCAATTTGATTCATGGAGGTATCAGGCAGACAACTGGTTAAAAGTTCGCCACTATAGCACTGTTCGATGCGAAATGGAGTTAGACGCAGGTATAAAAAAACCGGACGCTTAGCCCGGTTTTTCTGACCCTCAGCGCCGCTTACTTAAATGGCGTTACATATTTGCTCTGGTAGTCTGCTGCTAATAGCTTAGCTTGTTCCAGCTCTGCATCAGACAGTTTCATGACAATTCTCGATTGAAGAGCTCTGGCGGTTGGGTTACCCAGCTCCAGTGCGTTTTGCAACCATGCGTATGCGGTGATATTGGTCTGTTGGCTGGCATCGGCCCCGTGACTGTTGGAATACATAGCACCCAGGAAGAACATCGCATCCATATGCCCCTGCTCAGCTGCTTTACGGTACCATTCTTCAGCTTTAGAAAAGTCCTGTGGGACACCTGAACCAAAGTTATAAGCCCGTCCCAGGTTATGTTGAGCCAGTATCAGCCCCTGATCGGCAGCCATCAAATACCAGTTTAGTGCAGCAGAGGTATCGCGGCTGACGCCATAACCAAATTCATACATCTCGCCTAAGCGGTTCTGCGAGGCAGCGTCCCCGGATTCAGCAGCGGGTTCAATTGTTTTCAGTTCGACTTTATACGCTTTGTCTTTATACGCACGACGGCTGTTTACACACCCCAGATGGCCCTGATCGCCACAGCGGTTGTATAGGCTTACGGCTTTCTCGATGTCAGCGTCAACGCCCCAGCCGAATTCGTGCATTTGCCCAACCATGTTCATGGCATCCAGATTGTTTTCACCAATCAGTGGCTCCAGTTCAGACATCGCTGTACTGTAATCCTGTGCTTCAAAGGCTTTGATACCTTTTGCCAGACTAGCTGAAAATGCAGAGGCTGTGTTGAGAGTCAGTAGCAGACCGGTGGCGGCCAGTAGTAGTTTCTTACCCATCGAGATGCGCCCGTATGATTTAAAATAAAAATTTGGCGCCTATTATAGCGGCCTGCTTTACTGTCTTGATAGGGACAAAACAGAAGTTTTTGACCGGGACTCTTGGCGCAGATCACTTAATTGCTTAATTAGCAAGATCTAATGTTGGGCGTATTCTACAGGATCAGCTTTAAAAATACAGGATTTTGCTTAATTTCCCAAAAGCTCGATCATATAGCCGTCCGGGTCGCGGACAAATGCCAGAATGGTTGATCCATGCAGCATCGGGCCCGGTTCACGAACAACCAGACCTCCGTGTGATTTGATTTTTTCACAGGCGGCATAGACATCTTCCACTTCGATGGCGATATGACCGTAGGCGTTGCCCATATCATAGTCGCTTGTTTCCCAGTTATGAGTGAGTTCCAGTACGGTTGTTTCTAGCTCAGGTCCATAGCCAAGAAAAGCCAGGGTGAACTTCCCCTCGGGGAACTCTTTACGGCGTAATAGCTTCATTTCCAGAATATCAGTATAAAAAGATATCGACTTCTGAAGGTCTGTAACTCTGAGCATTGTATGTAAAAGTCGCATTTTGGGCTTTCCGGGTTTGTGGCCTAATAGCGATTCATCGTAAACTATCCCTGAGACAGATCAAATAAAGGAAGGTGCGAATAAGTCCAATGTCTTCTCTGCGGGCAATAGAACGGTCAGATGCGCGCAAGACAGCGCAGCGAAATGTCTGGACCTTTTCAAGCGGTCTGGCAAAGCAAATGGCCGTTATAGTGCCCGCCCTTCGGGGTTTTTAGAGAAGTCGGATATCAGTGTTAACAATTTTCGACGTACAGCTAGTATGTCTGTAATTGTTGCCTCGATCTCCAACTTCTCTTTAAAGCCAGAGGCGCATGAGACTTATTCGAACCTTCCCAAATCATCGGGTATTCTGTTATCTGTATTGGGAAGTAAGGTGCATATATGTTTCAAGATATGTCTAAAGCCCTGAACCAGTCTATGGGGCCATTTAAAGAGCTGGTGAATATTCAAACGAAAATGCTGGAGGAGCTGACACGTCAACAGATGGCCTGTACCAAAGCTTGCATTGACGCGACCGTAGCGCAAACCCGCCAGATGCAGGAGTGTCACTCTCCTGAAGAGTTGGTAAAGCTTCAGCGGGATTACGCTAAACAGCTGGAAGAGTCTCTTAAAGAGGCGAATGACAATAATATGAAAGCGTTGAACAGTGCTTGCGAATCTGTTGAGCAGTTGGCAAATGATTCTTTTGATGTATTTGCCCCTAAAACATAATTTTGTTGTTCTGGTTCAACCACTAAGTGAGTTTTGATGAGTAAGGAAATAGGTCTTTTTTACGGTTCGACTACCGGTAATACCGAGAGTTGCGCTGAGTTGATAGCTACCCGGATTGGGATGGAGCGGGTTGAGTTAAGAGAACTTGCAAACGATGGATTGGAAGCGATTTCAGATTACAACTATCTGATTTTGGGTATGCCAACCTGGGATTATGGTGAGCTGCAGGAAGACTGGTCAGATGTTTGGGCTGAGTTGGATGAGATCGATTTTAACGGTGTTAATTGTGCTCTGTTTGGGCTGGGTGATCAGGTAGGCTATGGAGAATGGTTCCTGGATGCGATGGGAGCCCTGCATGATAAACTGGTTAGCCGGGGGGCTGTTATGACCGGCTATTGGCCTATCGAGGGTTATCGTTTTGATGCCTCAAAGGCTCTCATTGAAGATCAGAGTCATTTCGTTGGTCTGGCGCTGGATGAAGATAGTCAAAGCGATCTGACTGCAGAACGGGTTGAGCGTTGGGTGCCTCAGGTTTTGACGTCCTTTGGTCTTTAATATTTTGAACCGGATTAACTACCGTTGATCCATAAGTGGGCTGTGATACTGAGCATGTACCCCAGCCCGATCGCCCAGCTCCATTTCAGGTGGCTGTAAAAAGTATAAACCCCCTGTGCCTGTCCCATCAGCGCGATTCCCGCCGCAGATCCGATCGATAGTAATGACCCGCCAACCCCCGCCGTCAGCGTGACTAATAGCCACTGGTTCATTGACATATCAGGCTGCATTGTTAGTACGGCGAACATGACGGGAATATTATCCACCAGTGCCGACAGTAAGCCGATCAGGCTGTTCGACAGGGTTGGTCCCAGGTTGTTGTAAACCAGATCAGAGAGTAGCGTCAGGTACCCCAGAGTCGATAGCCCTCCTACCGCCATGACCACACCGTAAAAGAACATCAGCGTATCCCAGGAGGAGCGCTCTACCACCTTGAATATATCGAAACGGCGTATGACATCGGTATGATCACCTTTCATTTTGCTGATGTCTGCCAGATTTTCTGATTGAAGGTTATGGATATGGCCGGTATCACGAATGCCAGTTTCAAATCGGCTCAGGTAATAGCCATATAGCTTGAGAACGCCAAGCCCTGTCATCATTCCCAATACCGGCGGCAGATGCAGTAAGCTGTGGCTACTGATGGCCAGTAAAATAGTCAGAAGAAAGAGAATTAAAATGGGCAGGGCGCCGGGCTTCATATGACGAGACTGGCCCCGCCGATCTGGCAGAGGTTTAACCCGCTCAATAGCCATGCACATTATGCAGGCAGGTACCAACCAGTTGATCAGCGCTGGGATAAACAGGTTGAAGAACCCGCTAAAACTGATCATCCCTTTTTGCCAGACCATCAGTGTGGTGATGTCACCAAACGGGCTGAAGGCTCCGCCAGCATTCGCGGCAACGACGACATTGATACAGCCGACAGTGACGAACTTGACGTTATTATGGCCTACGGCCATCACCACAGCGCCCATCAATAGAGCGGTAGATAGGTTGTCAGCGATGGGAGAAAGAAAGAAGGCCATCAGACCGGTAACCCAGTATATCTGGATCAGAGTCAGCTCACGGGCTATGAGCCATGCCCTTAAAGCCGCAAAGACCAGACGTTCTTCTAAGGTAGTGATAAATGACATCGCCGCCAGCAGGAAGAAAAACAGTTCGGCATACTCCAGCAGGTTGTGGCGAAACGCCTGGGCGGCGGTTTGGGTATCGCCATCGAGCGTATAGGCTAGCCCTACTAGCAACCAGATCAGGCCGGCTGCGACAATTACTGGCTTGGATTTACGCAGGTGAAAGAACTCTTCACCGAGAACAAACAGATAGCTGATCAGGAAGATAATTACGCAGGTGATGCCGATAAAGCTACCGGTGTATGAGCTGTCAGTTTCGGCGGCGGCGAGAACGGGTGACGATAGCAGTGCCAGAGATGAGCAGCATAGGATCAGCAGAGTATACATTTTGTGTCAGTTATCTCGCGGTTCCCTTCGTTAGTTCCAATTCTTGCTGATAAAGGGGGTGAAAGTCGAGTTTTTTCAGTGCTTTTGATACACAGGGGCAAGTGAATCGGGTAAAATGTGCTGCTTTTTTAAACGCCCATTTTCCTTTACCGGTTTATTTTTACGGATTCATCTTAGTTACTGGTACATAGAAGCAGAGAGTTAAGCGAACACGATGGAAATCAACCCGATCACCAACAGCCTGAAAGATATCACCGAACGTACCGAGGTTTTGCGTACCTATCTGGAGTACCCAGAGAAACAGGAGCGTTTGGAGGAGGTCACCCGGGAACTGGAAGATCCGGCTATCTGGAGTGAACCCGAGCGCGCGCAGGCCTTAGGCAAAGAGCGAGCTATGCTGGAAGGCGTGGTAAAAACCATCGATGATCTGACCGCCGGTGTTGGTGATGCCCGTGATCTGCTGGATATGGCTGTTGAAGAGGATGATGAGGATACCGTCGAGGAAGTGCGCGCTGAAGTTAGCGGCTTGGAAGAACTGCTGAATCAGTTGGAATTCCGCCGTATGTTCTCCGGTGAAGCGGACGGCAACAATGCCTTTCTGGATATTCAGTCCGGCTCCGGTGGTACTGAAGCTCAGGATTGGGCTGAGATGATGTTGCGTATGTATTTGCGCTGGGGTGAAGATAAAGGCTTCAAAACCGAACTGCTGGAATGTTCCGCTGGCGATGTGGCAGGTATTAAGTCTGCTACTATTAGTTTTCAGGGTGATTATGCGTTTGGCTGGCTGCGAACAGAGACAGGTGTTCACCGTCTGGTACGTAAATCACCGTTCGATTCCGGCGGTCGCCGTCATACTTCGTTCTCCTCGGTATTTGTCTCCCCGGAGATCGACGACAATATTGAAATTGATATTAACCCGGCGGATCTGCGGGTTGATGTTTACCGCGCATCCGGTGCGGGTGGCCAGCACGTTAACCGGACCGAATCTGCAGTACGTATCACCCATGAACCTTCCGGTGTTGTGGTACAGAGTCAGAGCCAGCGCTCTCAGCACCAGAACAAAGATACCTGTATGAAACAGCTGCGGGCGAAGCTTTATGAGCTGGAGATGCTGAAGCGCTCAGAAGCCGCGCAGGAGCAGGAAGATAACAAAGCTGATATCGGCTGGGGCAGCCAGATCCGCTCCTATGTATTGGATGATCAGCGGATTAAAGACCTGCGTACCGGTGTGCAGAGCAGTAACTGCGATAAGGTTCTGGACGGCGATCTGGATCAATTCATCGAAGCCAGTCTCAAAGCTGGTCTTTAAGCTACTGCGCTCGATATTACGGCGTTAAAAGTTGGTTTAGAATGCTCACTTAGTAAACTAAGCTCCGCTTCTTCACCAACTTTTGCCTTGTACTATCTTCGCTCGTAACGCTTAAAGATTTGGTTGTAACGTAATAAATATCTGATTTGGTCAATGTAATAGTGACCAGATCTCCGAGAATTAAAGATTTAACCATTAAAGGTTCCACAGAAAATGTCTGATAACACTCAGCAAGATGAAAACCGCCTGATTGCGGAGCGTCGTGAAAAACTTAACGGGTTGCGTGAAGCGGGTAATGCTTTTCCAAACAAATTCCGTCGTGATAGCTATGCTCAGGATCTGCAGGATCAGTATGGCGATAAAACCAAGGAAGAGTTAG
>JAIBDA010000165.1 GCA_024679635.1 Amphritea sp.
CCTGGTCCGCCTGCAGAAAACCACTTCACAGCCTCTGCAGCTTTCCCTTAGAATAACCAACAGATCAAGCCACAAATCACGAGAGTAGATAATGGACAGAGCTTCAATTGTTGCAGCGATGCAGGTTAAACCCGAGATCAACACCTCAACTGAGATTGAGTGCCGGGTAAACTTTATTAAGACAACTCTAGTGGCCAGTGGCTGCAAACATCTGGTGCTGGGTATCAGCGGGGGAGTTGATTCGACGACTTGCGGACGGCTGGCTCAATTGGCGGTAGAACAGCTCAATTTCGATGAGAGCACTGACCACTATCGTTTTATCGCTGTGCGCTTACCCTATAACACCCAGCAGGACGAGGCCGACGCACAGGCCGCCGTTTCTTTTATATTGCCAACAAAGTGTGTGACCGCGAACGTTCAACCCGGTGCTGATGGAGTACATTCGGCAACTCTGGAGGCCTTAAATGCCGCCGGTGTAGATGCTGGCAGCCCAGCAAATATCGATTTCTCCAAGGGCAATGTAAAAGCCCGTATCCGCATGGCTATTCAATATGAGATCGCCGGCTTACTCGGAGGACTGGTCTTAGGCACCGATCATTCCGCAGAGAACATCACCGGTTTCTATACCAAGCATGGCGACGGCGCCTGTGATCTGGCACCACTGTTTGGCCTGAGCAAACGACAGGTTCGGGCAGTGGCTGAAGCGCTGGGTGCACCGGAACAACTGATTCACAAAACGCCTACTGCGGACCTTGAGTGTGATGAACCTCAAAAAGCGGATGAAGCCGCACTGGGACTCAGCTACGATCAGATTGATGACTTCTTAGAAGGCAAGGCTATCAGCTCAGAAGTAGAAGAAAAACTAATAGCCATCTATATGCGGACTGAACATAAACGCCAACCGATACCGACGATCTACGATTAAAAAAAGGCCTCTCATGAGGCCTTTTTTATATCTGATGCACATACCTGATGAGCTATACCCGCCCTTCCAGTTGATAAGGTGCAGGGTCGATCACCGGTTGACGGCCCAGCAACAGATCAGCCAATAACCGTGTCGATGCAGGCGCCAGGACTAAACCGTTACGATAGTGTCCCGCATTGATATATAGATTGTCATAACCCGGCACCCCTCCGATATAGGGAATTCCTTCAGGAGACCCGGGTCTTAAACCTGCCCAATGATGCTCCACTTCATAGCTTTCCAGGGCTGGACAGATATTAATAGCCGTTTGATAAAGAGACGCCTTCGCTTCTTCCGTCGTTTGTTTATCAAAGCCAACCCGCTCCAGCGTACTCCCCACCAGTATCCGACCATCATTACGGGGTATCAGATAGCGCCCCTCCATCAACACCACACGATTAATCAAACCTACCGGCGCCTTAAACACCATCATCTGACCTTTAACCGGTTCGACTGGCAACTCAATCCCAAGCGGCGCAAGCAACTCACCACTCCAGGCTCCCGCCGCGAGAATAACTTTATTCCCGGATAGCATCTGATCAGCCAATCGTACGCCAGTTACCGACCCATCCTTAGCAATGAGCCCCTCTACCCTGCTCTGTTCTATCAGGTTGATATTCGCAGTAATCTCCATACTGCGTCGCAGAGAGCGTCCCAAACGAGGATTACGGATACTGGCAACCTCAGGCATCCATAAAGCCGAGCCGCAACCAGACGACAAGTCAGGCTCTTTCTGATACAAAAAGTCACTACTAACCCGCTCCATCGGCTTCTGATACTGACGCCCCCAGGCCAGGGCTTCCTCAGCATCC
>JAIBDA010000106.1 GCA_024679635.1 Amphritea sp.
CATATGTTGAAGCTGACCCGGATGGGGACTGTAGTGATTCCCGCCAGTCCGGGGTTTTATAACCGACCTCAATCGGTCGAAGATATGATTGATTTTGTCGTAGCACGGATTTTGAATCAGTTACAGGTCGAACAGAATCTTATGCCGCGTTGGGGTGAGGATAGCCTTTCCTGAGTATTGCGCTTAAAATGCAGCGATTTTTCACACTGCATTTCCTGCTGTGCTGAAACAAACTTGCTTACTTTGACTTACCGGATTAAATAGATGGCCAAAATTCTTGCCCTGGATACATCAACGGACGCCTGCTCAGTGGCGCTTTCTATCGATGGTGAAATTCAGGAAGATTTCCGCATTATTCCCCGCCAACATACCCGTGAACTGTTGCCAATGGTTGATGAAATGCTGACGGCAGCCGGGCTAAAAGTGAAGCAGTTAGATGCGATTGCCTTTGGCCGGGGGCCCGGTTCGTTTGCTGGTATCCGTATCGCTACAGGTGCTGCACAGGGGCTTGCGTACGCAGCAAATCTGCCGGTTATCCCCGTATCTACACTAGCCGCAATCGCTTTGAAAGCGGCCCGGGAATATAAAGTAGACCGGATTGTCAGTACGCTGGATGCACGAATGAACGAACTATACAGTTGTGCTTATGAGATGCGCGAAGGGTTACCTGTTGCATTGGTCAAGGAAACTGTAAGCGCGCCGCAAAGTATTGTATTACCTGAGGGTGACGATTGGTTTGCCGCAGGTAAAGGTTGGGTTTATCTCGAGAGCATGTCAGCACAGGTGCGTCAGGGTATCAGAACGCCAGTCATGGATATCTATCCGGCTGCTGGCATCATGGCAGAGCTGGCCAAGGAGGCTTTTGCGTGTGGAGAAGGGATCTCGGCAGAGCTGGCGCAACCGGTCTATCTGCGTGATGAAATCTCCTGGAAAAAGATAAGCGAGCAGAAAAAGAAAGGCCAGTGAGTGGTTGATGGCAAGTAAGACAGCCAGGTGGCTTAGTCTATAAGCATCGGCAGAGTTATTAAATTAAGGGACAGCGAGAGGGAAAGTTAAACATGGATTGGTTTCAGGTTGTTTTCTTGGCTTTACTGCAAGGGCTGACAGAGTTTTTACCGGTATCAAGTTCGGCACATCTGATATTGCCCTCTCAGCTATTTGGCTGGACAGATCAGGGATTGGCCTTCGATGTCGGCGTGCACATAGGTTCATTGACCGCAGTGATGATCTACTTTCGCCAGGATATCTGGCGCATGTTAGCCGCCTGGACAGGCAGTATTGTCGGTCGGGGGCGCAGCACAGACTCGGTGTTGGCCTGGTATGTGATTCTGGCAACGATTCCCGCGGTAGTGGCAGGTTTTATGTTTAACTCCGCCATCGACCATTATGGGCGCAGTATTCTGGTGATCGCAGGTACCACGCTAATCTTTGGCGCACTGCTTTGGTGGGCTGATATCAGTCGGACCGAAGTGCGGCCCCTGGAAAAAATCACCCTTAAAGATGCCGTGATTATCGGTCTGGCTCAGGCGGTTGCCTTGATTCCCGGGACCTCTCGATCAGGTATTACGATTACTGCTGGATTGATGCTGGGTTTAAATCGTCAGTCAGCCGCGCGCTTTTCATTCCTGCTGTCTATTCCGGTTATTCTCGGGGCAGGTTTGTTGAAAGGCTTGGAGTTGCTGGAAACCGGTACTGGTGATCAGTGGACTATGATCGTCAGCGGAACGGTATTGGCGGCTATTAGTGCTTACTGTTGTATCCATCTTTTTTTGAAATGGCTGGACCGGGTAGGTATGTTGCCATTTGTTATCTACCGTATGCTGTTGGGGTTTGTCCTGCTTGCAGTGTATTTTCTTGCTTAAACATTGATTGGCCTAAGGCTGCCTTTTAAGGAATGATTTTGACTCACGAATCCTCGCTTTCAGCCCCCGCAGAAATCGCAGTCTGTTATGCAGATAGCGCTGGTATGGAGGATGCCCGCTCGCTGGCGCAGCGGTTGGGCCTGCCACTGCTGGACCGTTATGATCTGCGCGACGAACAGTTTCCTCAATTGTTGATTTGTGAATCCGGAACCCGGCGTTTACAGCAGACGGGGCGGAAAGCTCCAGGGCCGGTATTGGCTGATTTTGTCTCCGGTGCGGTAGCACACCGGCGTAAGTTTGGTGGCGGTAAAGGGCAGATGATCGCTAAAGCTGTTGGCATCAAAGGCAGTATTCGTCCCCGGGTGGCGGATGTTACGGCCGGCCTGGGGAGAGATAGTTTTGTATTGGCTACGCTGGGTTGCGAAGTGCAGATGGTGGAGCGTTCACCGGTTATCCACGCATTATTGGAAAGTGGTCTGCAACAAGCGCAGAATGATTATGAAGTCGCTGATATCGCAGCGCGGATGAGCCTGGTGCATGCAGACAGTATCAACTGGCTGACCTCCCGGCAGGATGACGCTAAGCCGCCGCAAGTGGTCTATGTTGATCCGATGTTTCCCCACACCGATAAGTCAGCTTTAGTGAAGAAAGAGATGCGAGTGTTTCGGGATGTGGTCGGTGATGATCATGACTCAGCTGCATTGCTTCAGGCTGCGCTTGATCTGGTGGAGTACAGGGTAGTGGTGAAGCGTCCCCGCAAGGCTCCTGCCATCGAAGGGCAGGCGCCGAGTTATCAGTTGAGCGGCAAGTCCAGTCGTTATGATATCTATACTTTGAAAAGCATGACTTAGATAGAATGATTTAAAGGCAGAATACTAAAGGTAGTATGAATCGATACTGCTCAATAGTGAGGAGGGGGAGACTCTTCGTCAGGCGCGCTGTTCTGATCCGGAGCGACTTGCTTTAACTGCTGGTGGAGAATTTTAACAATACGCGTAAGACGCTCAATTTCGACGCCTTGTTGGGCCATCTCTGCACTCATTTTATCCAGAGTATCTTCCTGAAAGGCGACCCGAGTTTCCAGATCTTCCAATTGTTGTTGCTGATTCATAAAACCGATGTTTCCCACAGTTGATTGTGCTTGGTCAGTAAATTAGTCGTAATTATACCCTATTCAAGCGCTGTATCAGAGATTAAGTAGGTAAGCTATTGAAAAAAAAACTAAAAGTCGGTATATAGAATGGTCTGGGTTCTGTTTATCTAGAACGCTGTTTTGTTTTTAACAACATTAATTAATTATAAGAGATATATATGAGTGTTAATCAACTTATACGTAGTGTAGTTGTCAGTGCACTTGCTACTGCAGTCATCCTTCTTCTTCAGGGATCACTGACAGGTGAAGGCGGGTTGCCAGTTTTTGATATTGGCGTTGTGTTTGCAGTTGTGCTGATTAGCTGTGTTATTTCAGGTTTGGGCGGTGGCTCCATCAGCGAAGAGGAATCTGATGAAAATGATGACCGCGAATTGGGTACGGTAAAGTGGTTTAATGTTTCAAAAGGATTTGGCTTTATTACCCGTGAAAACGGCGATGATGTGTTCGTTCATTTCCGTAATATCCGAGGTCGTGGACACCGCTCTCTTACAGAAGGGCAGGGCGTTCGGTTTACAGTAAAAGAGAGTGATAAAGGTTTGCAGGCAGAAGATGTTTCTGTTGCGCGTACCTGATCAGACCTTTCTATGAAAAACGGGAGCCTTGGCTCCCGTTTTTTTATCTGTTGGATTTCTCGATAACTGAATTAGATCAGCTCCAGACTAGAGCATCGTTGTAGTAACTGATCCTGGCCACAGTAGCCCGCACAGATCACGCTTAACCCTTTAGGGGTTTCGAGTCCAAGGAAGGGATAACCCTGAATGCCCTGACCCTGACAGTAGCTAAGGTCTTCGAACAGGATTTGAGCTGTTTTCTCGCCATACATCTGATTGGTGAAGCGTTTAGGGTTTAATCCGACCTCTTCAGCCAACTCTGCCAGGACAGAAAGATCGGAAGGGTTACGCGCTTCTCTGTAATAGGCCCGTTGAATAGCTTCAGCCATCAGCATGCCGCTGCCTGTTGATATTAATTCTGCACTGATCACTGCGCGGCAGGCGGGGTAAGTAGATCTGCGAGGCTGGCATTTTTGCCAGAATTCATGGTTAAACTGCGCGTCAGTGCGCTCCTCAATATCATGCCAGGTGCGGGCAATGGCTTGTTGTAATTCATCTGGCATCGGCTTATCGCTGTCAGGTGCCAGTCCGCCCATATAGCATAGTATTTTAATCCCAGGCTTCAGTCTGCTGATCAACTCCCTTAAATGGGGTTGAAATGCATAACACCAGCTACACATCGGATCCATAACATAAATCAGTGCCATACCCAGCTCCGCATAGTGGTCTCATTATATTTTAGTTATATCAGATAAAAGGGACGAATTGATTGAAAAGATTATTTATCAATTGCTTTTGTTGGAGTCTATCAGTAGTATCCCTGCCACGTTGATGCGGGGTGGAGCAGCCTGGTAGCTCGTCGGGCTCATAACCCGAAGGTCGTCAGTTCAAATCTGGCCCCCGCTACCAACGTAATAATTAAAGGTGTGTCGTAATGACATGCCTTTTTTTGTGCCTGAAATAAAGTGAAACACGCCTGTTAAAAGACCAAGAAAGCGTCGTGCTCGGCTCTTTATAGGGG
>JAIBDA010000083.1 GCA_024679635.1 Amphritea sp.
ATTAAGAGAATATACCTATCAAAATTCAGCTATTGATTAATCTAAAACTAATTATTGATTTGTAGTGGGAGTATTTGAAGGTACGACGTACTTAAAGTACGTCGCTCAGTGTTATATGCCAGGAAGGGGATATAAAAAATGCCCTCTGAGGGCATTTTTGGGTAGTTTTGTTTTTCAGCCTTTCAGCCGCTCGCTAAGCATCGCTTCGATAGTATCCAGTTTGCTGCGCATTAGTTTGACAGAACTATCACTGCTGTCAGTGGTAGGAGATATCTGAATCATATCCAGTAGATCAATCAGAAATGCTTCCTCATTCATCTGCTTTAGCTGATCGCTGTTCCAGGTTTTGTGTAGTTGAGTCATAAGGATTCTCGCTCTACAAATTGTTCGGAATCAATAGGAGGGTAGGTACGGGTGGTAAGCCATTCCTGATTACCTGTGTCTTTAAGGTATGGGCGAGAAACTTACTTTTATCAAGTAAGGACTTTTCGGTTAGATAGTCTAATTCGCAAGTTTAGTGGGGGGTTACTTGTTGTCTTAATGTATTCAAAAAAACAATCCCCCCAATTATTGAGTTATATCAATATTCTCTAATGTGATCAGCGTTATTATCTTTACCAAGTTAGAAACACAACAAAGGTAACTGTTATGGATCCGTATCTGTTAGAAACGCTGTGGCCAAGTTTGCTTGGTATTGCTGGAATGACTGTCGCTATGGTCTGGGGATATTTTAAAATTCGTCAGTTGATGAGCGAAGACGGCAAGAAGTAATTTGCTGTTCAGATGTGAAAGAGGCCGCTATAGCGGCCTTTTTGATGTCTGGAATGGGGCTCTCTCTAGGTTTGTTGCTGCGATGTTCGGATACAGTTTCGCCCATCTTCTTTAGCCTTATATACACCGTTGTCGGCTTCTTTAATCAGATTGTCAGGGCCGGTCATTTCTGCTGTACGGCTGGATACGCCAACACTCACACTGCCTTTCCACTCTCCGTCGCCGCCGGCAGGGACTCGTAGCGCGTTAACGGCCTGGCGCATCTTTTCTGCAACCAGCAGTCCACCCTTCAAGTCGGTATTTGGGCAGATAATCAGAAATTCATCCCCTCCCAGACGGGCGGTTATATCATCGTTACGGACTGAATGTTTTAAAGTATGTGATAGCTGTCGCAGGACTTCGTCGCCGGCATCATGGCCATAGGTATCATTAATCTGCTTAAAGTAGTCGGCATCGATCATCATGCAACAGAGGGGAGTATTCGATTTACTACTTTCCTGCCAGAGTTGCTCAAACGCCCTTAGCGCATGACGGCGATTTGGCAGGCCGGTCAGGGCATCAGTCAGAGCGATGACTTCCAGCTTTTGATTGGCATTTTCCAGATCCCGGGTCCGCTCTTCCACACGCTGTTCCAGCGTTTTATTTAATTGATCCAGCTCTTTATTGTGCTCAGAGACCTGCTGAAAAAGGCCGGTTAGCGCCGATAGTAATGGCCCGGTAGATGACTCTTGATTAAGTTGTTCCTGATCATAGGCATCTGCCGGAGATACGCCCGCTTCAATCAGACTTATCTGGCGAGACATCGATTTGTCGGTTCCCAGGATATGGTAGGCCAGCCAATGGATCAGGAATTTCATCACATTTTCACATCGGTCCATCGTTTGCGGAGTAATGGAAGCGCTCATTCTCTGTACTTCGAGAATAAAGTGCTGATGTGCTTTTTTATGGGGTTCAAGATATCGGGAGTCGATACCTGATTTTTCCATAAACACTTCTTCTTCAGAAAAGTGATAATGGGTGTACTCGGTCAGCTCTTTAAAAAGGGCTTCTACATCTGCGTAGCAAGGCATCTCCCTTCCCGAGATTAACTCGCCGAAGCTGTTAATGACATCGACAAGATGGTGGTGCTGCTCATCGACATCAGTAATGCCTGTTAAAAACCCCTGATCCCAATGGAAAGACTCCATACTGCAACCTCTGAACGTATATTCTGAGTAAAGTTAAACAAATCTTACTCTGAACAGAGAATTGTATATACCCCGTTAAGTCAATTTATATCAATGATTTGGCCGATTTATACTTATGCTGGTGTGTTTTTTTTCAGTTTTTTTTAAACAAAATGAATAAAGCGGTGGGTAAGAGAGAAAGAAGCAATGGCCAGCCTGAAGGGCCGGCCAGGAAGGGGATTATTCAATAAAGGCTGCAAAACGCTCATCGACCGGAGTATCTGCCAGGTGATTGATATAATTACTCATTACTTTTTGAGCTAAACCGAGCACAACTTCTAATAACTGCTTCTGCGTATAGCCTGCAGCGTAAAACGAGGCGATATCGGCCTCATCTACCCGGCCACGATTGCGTACTATCAATAAGGTTGTATCGTGCAGAGCCTGCAGTTTTGCATTTGGCATCGGTTGTCGATGGCGCAGTGCGGCTGTTAGCGCATCATCAACCTTCATCATTTTTGCGATAGCGGCATGGGCCGGGACGCAGTAGTGACACTCATGCTCAACATTAATCGTCTGCCAAACGACTGTCAGCTCGTCGGCATCAAATGAGCTCTCCTGAAACCATTTATGCAGCATCTGGTATGCCTCAAGTACCACGGGTGATTCAGCCATAACGCCATGGAGGCTTGGAACAGAACCGAAGTTTTTGATTGAGTTTTGCAATAGAGGCTGACTGGCTTGTGGGGCTGTGTCCAGGGTATGTACCTGTAAATTGTTCATCTGAAAATCCTCGATAGAGTGAAGTTAGTTAATTGAGCGATTGTTCAATAATTTAAGATTATTTGATATTGATCGTTTGTTCAAGTTAAAATTTGAGCATCTGTTCAAATTAAAGAGGGCTATATGGCAAATGTTGCAAAGTACAACCGTGAAGATGTGATTCGCAAAGCGATGTTGTTGTTTTGGGAAAAGGGCTTCAACGGAGCGTCTACACGGGACCTGCAGCAGGCAATCGATATGCGCCCTGGGAGTATCTATGCTGCGTTTGGCAGTAAGGAAAAAATCTACAGCGAGGCGTTGGAGTGCTATTCGAAAGAGATGTCTAGCATTCTTAACAGGCATATAGCGGAGCAAGGTTCTCCTTTGACGGGACTGGAGGCTTTCTTTCGCAATGTCGTTATTGATCGACGGGACTCTAATCCCAGTGAGGTGTGTATGTTGGTCAAAACGTTGTCAGAAGTTAATGAACAGCATCCTGACTTGCTGGAATTGGCACGTGAGCTGCTCAAGCGTGCTGAAAATCGTTTTGCAGAAATTTTGCAGCAAGCCCGGACGCAAGGTGAAATCCTGCCCGCCTCAGATACTGGAATATTGGCGAAACATCTTCAAGTACAGATGATTGGGTTACGTATCTATATGAAGACCAGTGGTAATTCACAGGCAGTGAGTGAGTTAATCAGTAGTGTATTTAAAGCTATCTCAATAAAATGAGGTAGGTTTTGTCAGGTATGTCACTGAATGCAATACGCGCTAACGGGGAAAAGTGAGTTGCGTTTGTTTGATCAGAAATGATCCTGCTCAGTACCTAAAATAGGTATGGTTTTTCGATTGCTCTACAAGAGGCCTGATATAGTAGTGACGTTATATTAGTTTTATTGGATATAGTTATGTTAGCACCTATTTCTCCCCCCTTAGTTATTCTGTATAGCCTGCTGTTGTGTCTACCGTTGCTGTCAGGCTGCAGTGAAGAGCCAAGCGCTAAGGAGAAGGCAGGCTCTCCTGTTCAGCTGGTTCAACTAAATCCGAAAAATCAATCTGAATTCGTAGGACTGCTTGTTGGCGACTACCTGGATAGAAGTGAAAACCTTATCCAGCATTATTTGATGTCTCGCAACGCCGGTGATGTGCAAGGGTTTGTTCGCTATCGTAATCAGAGTTGGACGCCGGAATACATGGCCCGCAAAGAGTTGTATGAGCAGATACTGCACAAGAATAAGGCTTATATATATCGGCATCAGATTAACGATCTGTTTGATTGCTTTATGAGTTTGCAAAGACTATCTCTACACTTAAAGCATAGCTTGCAAAACAGTGATCCACAGCTGGGGGAACAGGTGATGGGTAAACTTGCAGCGGATCAAGAAACGGCAATTTCATATCTGAGTGATTTAATGCCTGTTGCAAAATAACTGTTAAACTGAAGTCTTCTGAAACCTGCAAATTATTTAAGGAAAAATCACCATGTACGGCTTTGAAATTTCAATTGTTGTAATTGTGCTTTTTGCTCTGGCTTTGATTTTTGCCGGGGTGAAAATGGTGCCGCAGGGACATTGCTGGACAGTGGAGCGGTTTGGCCGTTATACCCGGGCTCTGCATCCAGGATTGCATCTGGTGATTCCTATTATCGATACTATCGGCTCAAAACAGAATATGATGGAACAGGTCCTGGATGTTCCCCCCCAGGAAGTGATTAGTTCCGATAATGCGATGGTAACCACCGACGCCGTGTGTTTCTTCCAAATACTGGATGCAGGCAAAGCGGCTTATGAAGTGAACAACCTGCCACTGGCGATGCGTAATCTGGTGATGACCAATATTCGTGCGGTGCTGGGGTCAATGGAACTGGACGAAATGTTGTCCAATCGTGATGCCATTAATCTCAAACTGCTGGGCAAAGTGGATGAAGCGACCGACCCCTGGGGTATCAAGATAACCCGGATTGAGATTCGCGATATCTCGCCACCGCAGGATCTGGTCGATTCGATGGGTAACCAGATGAAAGCCGAGCGGGATAAGCGGGCCACGATACTGGTTGCCGAAGGACAGCGTGAAGCGGATATTAAAGTTGCCGAAGGGCAGAAGCAGGCCGAGATTTTGCGGGCTGAAGGAGCGCTACAGTCAGCGATTCTGAACTCTGAAGCCCGCGAGCGCGAGGCTCAGGCTGAAGCCTTGGCCACTAAGGTGGTATCAGAAGCTATAAGCGAGGGTGACCCGCAGGCGATCAACTATTTTGTAGCGCAGAAATATACCGAAGCTCTGCAGGCGATTGGTGCGGGAGAAAATAGTAAAGTGGTACTGATGCCCTTAGAGACCAGCAGTCTTATCGGCTCTATCGGTGGTATTGCTGAGTTACTAAACAGTACTAAGGCGAAAGATTAAGATATGGCTGATTGGTTTACTACTTTGACCGAATGGCACTGGTTGAGTGTCGGGGTTGTCTTACTTATTCTTGAGGTGTTCGGCGCTTCAGGCTTTCTGATTGGGTTAGCTCTGGCCAGTTTTGTATTAGCGGGTCTTACCGCAATGGAACTGGTGACAAACTGGCAGTATCAGCTGCTTTGGTTTGCTCTATTAGGTGTTGTGTTTACCGTGCTCTACTGGCGTGTGTTCCGCGCATTTAACCGGAATACCGATGAGCCGTTACTCAATGATCGGGGGGCGCAACTGATCGGGCGTAAATTTCAGCTGGAGCAGGCGCTGGAAAATGGTCAGGGGCGGGTGCAGGTGGGTGATACGCTTTGGAAAGCTGAAGCTGAAACAGAGCTGGCCGCAGGAACCCGGGTAGAAGTCTATGCCAGTGAAGGGATGGTGCTTAAGATTCGTCCCCTGCAGGAAAGTTAAAGGCTCTATAAGTTCATAAAGCACAGTCTATACCGAAGTTCCATCGTGGATAGCGTTGTTCGGAGGCTGTGCTTTTTTATGTTCATATCAGTGCTTTGTCTTCAGTATCCCTATAAAAACCAGGTGGTTTGCGTTGTTTTGTCATGCTTAATAGCTACACTAGCTAAGGCTAGCAGTATCAGTGGCTTACCGTGCTCGGTTGAACAGTAAAGAGTGAACTTCAAGATCGCATGCAACCCTTAGAACCAGATAAAAAAATGAGTCAGTCGCAG
>JAIBDA010000069.1 GCA_024679635.1 Amphritea sp.
ATCAATCCAGGCAATTCAGGCGGTGCTCTGATCAATGCTGCTGGCAGCCTGATCGGCATAAACACGGCAATCTTTTCACGCTCTGGTGGTTCACAGGGAATCGGCTTCGCCATTCCATCTAATCAGGCAAAACAAGTGATGCAGGACTTGATTGAACACGGTCGTGTTATCCGGGGCTGGGTCGGGGTTGAAGCCCAGGAAATAACACCGGAACTGGCGGAATCTTTTGGCCTGGAAGATACCAAGGGCTTAATCATTGCCGGAGTCTTCCGGGACGGTCCTGCTCATAAAGGGGGACTGCTACCCGGTGACATCCTGTTGAAAATTGACGGCAAGAAAATCATTAACAGTCATAACTCAATGTACAGCGTAGCCCGAATGCTACCGGGAACATCACTCCCTTTAAAAGTATGGCGTAACGGTGAAATTCTGGAACTCACGCTAATTGTTGCTGAACGCCCTGCTAGCGGCATAACTAATTCTGAAGGTTCCGCTGAAAGCCCTACTGAAAGACAATCAGAAAATGATGCTCCCGGTAGTGAAGGCTGATAATCGTAAGCGGTTGACTCACTAAAACCAAAAAAGCCTCGCGAACGCGAGGCTTTTTTTAATTCCGAGATTCAGTCCTTAATACGATATTCAGCAGAACGTGCGTGAGCAGTCAGACTTTCACCTCGCGCCAGAACAGACGCCACTTTCCCCATCTCAGAGGCCCCATCCTCAGAGAACATAATCAGTGAAGATCGCTTCTGGAAATCATACACGCCTAGTGGTGAAGAGAACCTTGCGGTACCAGAAGTTGGTAACACGTGGTTTGGCCCTGCACAGTAATCACCAAGCGCTTCAGCTGTATAACGCCCCATGAAGATAGCCCCCGCGTGCTTAATCAGAGGCAGCAAGGCCTGGGGGTCCTCTACAGATAGCTCAAGGTGCTCTGGAGCAATCCGGTTATTCACTAATGCGGCTTCTTCAAGGTCGGTCACTTTAATCAAAGCCGCGCGATCCGCCAGCGAACGGGTGATAATGGCTTCCCGCTCCATAGTGGGTAGCAGCTTGTCGATGCTAGCACTAACCTTATTCAGAAATTCAGCATCGGTGCTGATCAGAATAGGCTGAGCATCTTCATCGTGTTCTGCCTGTGAAAACAGATCCATAGCGATCCAGTCCGGATCGGTATTACCGTCACATATCACTAAAATCTCAGAGGGGCCGGCAATCATATCTATGCCAACCGTGCCATATACAGCACGTTTCGCGGTGGCAACAAAGATATTACCCGGACCAACAATTTTATCGACCTTAGGGATAGTCTCTGTACCGTACGCCAATGCAGCAACAGCTTGAGCACCACCAATGGCAAAAGCGCGATTAACACCAGCCAGTGCCGCTGCCGCCAGAACTAATTGATTCACCTCACCATCCGGCGTCGGCACAACCATAATCAACTCTTCTACACCCGCCACATGGGCAGGAATCGCATTCATCAGCACTGAAGATGGATAAGAGGCTTTGCCACCGGGTACATAAAGCCCCGCTTTTTCCATCGGTGTCACTTTCTGGCCTAACACAGTGCCATCAGCTTCCTGATATTGCCAGGATTCTCCTTTCTGGCGCTCATGATAATCACGTACACGTTGAGCGGCGACAGTTAACGCTTTATGCTGATCCGCAGGAAGGTTTTCAAGAGCCTGCTGCATATCCTCCTGAGAAAACTCTAGTTCCTCCATAGAGCCTGCGCTGAGCCGATCAAAACGGTTAGTATACTCAACCACCGCCTGATCACCTTCAACTTTAACCCGCTCAAGGATCTCACCAACAATTAGATTTACCTCTTTGTTGGAAACCGATTCCCACGCCAGCAGCTTATCCAGTTGCTCACTGAAATCCGACTGTTGGCTGTCTAATCTTAAAATTTCTGGTTTGGCCATTTTTATTCAGCCTTCTCCATTAACGCTTCTTCTTTACGGGCTTCAACGGCAGCCGTCAATAATTCAAGAATAGGTTGTATCTGTCGATGTTTCATCTTCATTGCAGCTTTACCTACAACCATACGAGAACTGACATAGCAGATATCTTCTAAAGGCTCTAAGCCATTAGCAAGTAATGTATTTCCGGTATCAACAATATCTACAATACGATCAGCCAACCCCATAATAGGCGCCAACTCCATCGCCCCATAGAGTTTTATAATGTCGACTTGACGTCCCTGACGGGCAAAATACGCCTTGGTCACATTGACAAATTTTGTAGCCACCTTCATCCGCCCCGGAACATCGGCGGCACCTTTCATTCCCGCCACCATCAATCGGCACTTAGCGATATCCAGATCCAGTGGTTCATACAGGCCTTTAGCACCGTATTCAAGCAGCACATCTTTACCGGCAACCCCCATATCAGCACCGCCATTCTCAACGTAAGTCGGCACATCGGTAGCACGGATAACAACTAGTTTAATATTGTCGTGATTGGTATCGAAAATCAGCTTACGACTGCTGAAAATATCTTCCGCAGGAATAATGTTAGCCGCTTCCAAGAGGGGCAGCGTATCTTTCAGAATACGCCCTTTAGAAAGCGCTATAGTCAGGTTCTGTTTCATAATTGCTGTTTCGTTGCCACTTAAGTGAATCTGGTCAGACGCTTAGTCTATGCCTATGTGTACAAAAAATCTGTACTCAGCTGGCTCCGGTTAACCCGGAACACGCCGAATCTTAGCGCCAAGTAACTGGAGCTTTTCTTCAATACATTCGTAACCGCGGTCAATATGGTAGATACGATCAATCACCGTATCTCCGGTTGCTACCATAGCTGCAATAACCAGGCTAGCAGAAGCCCGTAGATCGGTGGCCATAACCGGAGCACCACGAAGCTCTTCACGCCCCTCGGTTATCGCAGTATTGCCGTCAATAGTAATCTTAGCTCCCATACGCTGCATCTCTTGCATATGCATGAAGCGATTTTCAAACACCGTTTCTTTAATCACACCCATGCCTTCAGCGACAATATTCAGCGCTGCAAACTGAGCCTGCATATCGGTAGGAAATGCCGGATAAGGGGCCGTTGTGATACTTACAGCCTTAGGCCGTTTACCTTTCATATCCAAACTGATCCAGTCATCGCCGCTATCAATTTCAGCACCGGCCTCTTCCAGTTTTTGAAGTACTGCATCAAGGATATCAGGGCGAGTATTTTTAACCTTAACCTTACCCCGTGTCGCTGCAGCAGCTACCAGATAAGTACCCGTCTCTATTCGATCGGCGATAACAGGGAATGAACAACTCTTCAGAGACTCAACACCATTAACCGTAATAGTATCAGTACCATGGCCGCTAATATCGGCTCCCATCGCAATCAGGAACTCGGCAAGATCGACAATTTCTGGTTCTCTTGCCGCATTCTCGATAATGGACTGCCCTTCAGCCAGAGCCGCCGCCATGAGGATATTCTCAGTACCGGTAACGGTGACAATATCGAAAAACACCCGACCGCCTTTAAGACGCCCATCAGAGGTGGCACGAATAAAGCCTTCCTCAACAGTGATCTCGGCACCCAGTGCCTCCAGGCCTTTAAGATGAAGATCAACAGGACGACTACCAATAGCACAACCACCGGGCAGCGATACTTCGGCATGACCAAAATGCGCTAGCAAAGGCCCCAATACCAGAATAGAGGCCCGCATAGTCTTAACCAGGTCGTATGGGGCTACCGTCGATGTAAGAGTACGGGCATCAATCTCCACATTCAGCTTTTCATCTACGGTGAGATCAACACCCATCTGCCGCAGCAGCTCGAGCATGGTCGTAATATCGTGCAGATGCGGCAGATTACTGATAGTTACCGGCTCATCGGCAAGCAGGGTTGCCGCCAGAATCGGTAGTGCAGAGTTCTTCGCACCGGAGATGCGTACATCACCGTCCAGGCGAGTTCCACCTGTAATAATCAGTTTATCCATGAAATAAGGTCTCTATGCGCTTCAGTTCTGTTCTGCCCATTGGGCACGGGTAAAGGTTTTGATGGTCAGAGCATGAATACTGCCATCAGCAATCTGATCAGCCAGGCAGGCATAAACCATCTGCTGCTTCTTTACCGGACGCTGACCTTCAAAAAGATCGCCGACTACTGTCACCTGAAAATTACATCCTTCACCTTCAGGAAATACTTCACAACCTTCCAGTTTCTCTTCCAGAATTCGTTTTACGTCTTCGATTTGCATGCATGATACCGATGAAAATTTGGGGGAAATATTAGGTCGGCCATAATAGCCGAAAATATGACAAAAGGCGATATTTGTAGAGAAACAGCTCGTCTAAGTAGCACTCAGCCCGGCTAGTTTAATAAAGACTCCAGTCCGGCTAATCGGGCGATAGAGCTCAGTTCAGCAGGAACATTCTGCGCTTTTAGCTCCAGTTTCCGTCCATGGGAGCGACGCTGCAAACAGAGCCAGAGCGACACCGCTGAACTATCCACCCGAGAAACTGAGCCAAAGTCGATTACAAGCAGCTGTTCTGCCTTATCGACAGCAGACTCAAGCTCTGCCCTGACCGATAAAACCGTACTGAATATCAGATCACCGGACAGTACAGCAGAGCTACCATCAATCTTAACCTTAGCTGTCATCAACTATCCTTACTACTGTTAGTAGCTATGGCTAACTTCCAGTCTGAAATGACCTGCTTGACGTTTCCATTACTACGGGAAACCATATCGGAAAACTGATTTTTAAAATTTAACCGTAGATTAATTCCATCCACCAGAACATTAACCAGCTTCCAGCCATCAGCCTGTTTCAGCATGTAATACACAAGCGTATATTGCTGCCCCAGAGAGGAATAGATGTAAACACTAACGATCTGCTTATCTTCATCAGGGCTCGGCCTGCCTTGCGGGGCCATTTCATAGCGCACGATATCAAAACCTACCAGGGACTTAGCAAAGGTACGCACCATGGTATCTTTAAATACGCCAGAAAAATCCTGCTGCTGCTGCTCGTTTACACGGCGGTAATACTTACCCATGACCCGCTTAGATACGTAATCAAAATCCACCACGGGATTTAGAATAGCTTCGATCTCATCAATTAGCGGCTCTTCCTGCTCCGGCTGCTTCAAGGTTTCATTCTCAAGCACACTCATCATGCTAGCCGACGCTTGCTCTACAGCCCCTCGCGCCTCATCCCAGGAGGCGTTTGCAGTAAAAGTAACAAGCAGCATGGACAGTGTAGCCAGGCAGCGATTTAAATAACTCATTTTAATTAATTCCATTTCCTAACAAACCGGTTCTACAAAAAACTATTCTGAAGCTTTATTGAAGAGAAACTTACCAATCAACTCTTCAAGTACCAGAGAAGATTGAGTATCTTCAATATACCCCCCCTCTTTGAGCACTTCATCATCAGCACCTGTTGTAATACCAATATATTTTTCCCCCAACAGTCCTGCTGTCAGGATAGATGCTGAACTATCAACTGTCAGGTAATCCACATCGCCATTCATCTCAATTTCAACGACAGCCATTAACCTTTCAGGATCAATATGAATATCACTCACCTGCCCAATGGTCACTCCAGACATGGACACTTTTGAGCGCGCAGTCAGCCCACCCACATTCTCAAACAGAGCGTAGACCTTATATGAGCCTTCCTGCTTTGATAACCCCAGCCCGCTGACATTGATAGCCAATACCGCCAGTGAAAATGCTCCCACCAACATAAAGATACCAACACCCAGCTCAACTCCACGAATACGCATGATTCAAAAATCTCCAAACATCAGTGCTGTCATAATAAAATCTAGTCCCAGTATAGCCAGAGATGAATAGACAACAGTTTTTGTTGTTGCCTGACTTATCCCCTCAGAGGTGGGTATTGAGTCATACCCCTGAAACACTGCGACCCAGGTCACAACCAAACCGAAGACCTGCGCTTTAATCAGGCCGTTTACCACATCATCAAAGAAATCAACTGAGTTTTGCATATTAGCCCAGAAAGACCCTTCATAAATTCCTAACCAATCAACCCCGACTAGCATCCCTCCCCAAATACCAACAGCGCTGAATATCATGGTAAGAATAGGCAAACTAATAAAACCCGCCCAGAAACGCGGAGCAATAATTCGACGCAGAGGATCTACACCGATCATCTCCATACTGGACAGCTGCTCGGTTGTCTTCATCAGGCCGATTTCAGCCGTTAAAGCCGAGCCCGCTCTACCCGCAAACAGCAATGCTGCAACGACCGGAGCCAATTCCCGGACCAGACTCAGAGCCACCATTTGGCCAACTGCTTGCTCCGTTCCGTAATCCACCAGAATGGTATAACCCTGAAGCGCCAGAACCATACCGATAAAAAGTCCGGAAACAATAATAATAATCATCGACTGTACGCCAACGGAATAGAGCTGACGAATCAATAACGGAAATGACTGAACAGGATCGGGCCGAGCAACAATGGCATGGGCCAAAATCATACCGGATCGACCAATAGCTGCGATTTTATCCAATCCAGAGCGCCCCAATAGAGCGATACTGTCTAATACTGGCTGCATCAATGCCCCTCCATCAGCTCTGTGGCAATATCAGCAGCAGGAAAGTGAAATGGAACAGGCCCATCCGGCAATCCCAACATAAACTGCCGGACCTGTTCTGAATCCACCTGCTGCAACTGCTCAGGAGTACCCTGCGCTATCACTCCTGAATCAGCAATTATGTAAACATAATCAGCGATACTCAGGGTTTCCTTAATATCATGGGAGACAATAATACTGGTATGCCCCAGCGCCTGGTTAAGTTTCTGAATCAAATTAACCAGTACGCCCATCGCGATGGGGTCCTGGCCGGTAAACGGTTCGTCATACATAACCAGCGCAGGTGCTAGCGGCAGCCTTCATGGAAGATAAATCCAGGTATGCTACAAATTCATTAATAACGGTTTTTTGTCCTAGTAAACTGCCAACTTGAAGGGCCTCTCCCCACTCTACACCCATCATAAATGCGAATACCCTAAATATATTTCCTAGAATATACTGCAAAGAAAAACCATCAAAAATCCCATTGGTGGAGTTTATAACAAATTCATTCAAACCTGTGAGTTCTCCTATGAAATCTTTCAAAACAAAATTGACAGCAGCTATGATAGCAATAAATGCCAAAAGCATTGCACCTACATTTAAAGCTAGCTTAAGACCTTCAGACGCTCCTCTGGCAAATGA
>JAIBDA010000059.1 GCA_024679635.1 Amphritea sp.
ATCCACGGTAAAACCGTGAGTCAAAACCTGCTTGTAAGGTGCACAGCCATTGATAGCAATACTGGTTTTCAGCGATGACTGGAACCAACCCCGATGCTGATCAGAGCCTTCCAGGTAAAGATCGGCAGGAAATTCCAGCCCTTCGGTCGGCTTGAGAACGGAGTGATGCGTTACACCGGAATCAAACCATACATCCAGTGTGTCCAGTACCTTTTCGTACTGATCAGCTTCATCGCCCAACAGCTCAGCGGCATCCAGGTCAAACCAGGCATCAATACCTGATTGCTCAACTTTCAACGCCACCTGCTCAATCAGATTAGCTGTATCCGGGTGAAGTTCAGCGGTTGTTTTATTCACAAACAACGCGATTGGCACACCCCAGGTTCGCTGACGGGAGACACACCAGTCAGGGCTCTGTTCTACCATAGACTCGATCCGGTTCTGGCCCCAGCCAGGGAACCACTCAACCTGCTTGATCGCGTCCAGCGCGTCTTTCTTCAGGCCCTTCTCTTCCATGCTGATAAACCATTGCGGGGTAGCACGGTAAATCAATGGTGTTTTAGTACGCCAGCAGTGTGGATAACTATGACTGAATTTTTTCTTTAAAATCAGACGGCTATTCGCTTCTAAAGCGGCAACGATGGCATCTTCAACCTTATAAACATGCTGCCCTTCAAATTCACCGGCATTGGCCGTAAAAACGCCATTAGGCCCTACCAGATTCAACGTACCTATGCCATAAGCACGGCCGACGTTAAAGTCTTCCACACCATGATCAGGCGCGGTATGTACCGCACCGGTACCCGCATCAGTAGTAACATGATCACCCAGGATCACCGGTACCTGCTTATCGTAGAACGGGTGGTGTAGTTGCTGATTTTCCAGAGCAGCACCCTGACAGCGACCCACAATCGTATAATCATCGATGCCGTAACGCTGCATAGCATCTTCAACCAATTCTTCAACCACCAACAACCGCTCATTACCTGACTGAACCAGTACATAGTCCAGTTCAGCGTTCAGAGAAACGGCCTGGTTGGCAGGCAAAGTCCAGGGCGTTGTTGTCCAGATAACAACCGAGGCCTCACCGTCACCGGACAGCTCCTCAAAGCAGCTCAGGAAGGCGGCTTGATCCACTGGCGCGAAGCGCACATCAATCGCCAGTGAAAATTTGTCCTGATATTCAACTTCCGCTTCAGCCAGTGCCGAACCACCGACGACACTCCAGTAAACCGGCTTATAACCTTTAACCAGGTGGCCATTTTCAGCGATACGGCCCAGCGCCCGGATAATATTGGCTTCGGTGTCGAAGTTCATGGTCAGGTATGGATTTTCCCAATCACCGAGAACACCCAGACGGATAAAGTCTTTCTTCTGACCCTCTACCTGGCGTGCGGCATATGCACGACACTTCTCACGGAAAGCACCGTAAGAGAGCTTAACGCCAGCCTTACCAAACTTTTTCTCAACATTGTGCTCGATCGGCAGACCATGGCAGTCCCAACCCGGTACATAAGGCGCATCAAAACCCGCCAGTGTGCGAGACTTAACGATAATATCTTTCAGAATTTTATTAACCGCGTGACCGATATGAATATCGCCGTTGGCATAGGGAGGACCATCGTGCAAAATAAACTTTTCACGACCCGCGCCGACTTCACGAATCTTCTGGTAGAGATCCATCTTCTGCCACTGTTTCAGCATCTGAGGCTCTTTCTGAGCCAGATTGCCGCGCATCGGGAACTTAGTATTTGGTAAGTTCAGGGTCGGTTTATAATCGGTCATTGTCGTATCGCTTCTGGATCGTCTAATTTGGCCTTATAAGGCGCCTGTCAGAAAATAGTTCCTGACCTGTTTAATATCGTTATCTATCTGTTGCTTCAAGCTATCCAGTCCATCAAACTTTTTCTCTGGACGAATAAAAGCTTTAAATTCTACTGTTAGTAGCCGGCCGTACAAATCACTGTCAAGGTCAAACAGGTGTGCTTCCAATACCGGATGCTGACCATTCACCGTCGGCCGCATTCCTACATTAGCCACACCTTCTGCCGCTAGCCCTTTCCCGGTAACCGTTACCGCATAAACACCTTCAAGCGGACAGTGGAATCGGTGCATCCGCACATTAGCAGTGGGTACTCCGATCGTCCGCCCCAGCTTCTGACCGTGCATAACCCGGCCGGTAACACAGTAAGGGCGACCCAGGAGCGTTTCAGCCAGGGCTAAGTCGTTGTTCTGCAGAGCGGTCCTGATGCGAGTACTACTAACCCGCTCGTCATCGACATCAAAGGTCTCGGTATTTACCACCCTGAAACCATAGCGCTCACCGCTCTGGCGCAGCATGTTGTAGTCTCCACTTCGGTCACAACCAAAGCGAAAATCATCTCCCACTACGAAATGCTGAACCGCCAAGCCCTTTAACAACAACTCGTCGACAAACTGATCAGCACTCATTGTGCGTAACCGTTCGTTGAAGGTCAGACACAACACTCTGTCGACACCCTGGGCTTTGAGCAGGCGAACCTTCTCATCAAAGCGTGTAAGCCGGGGTGGAGCCTGATTACCCGAAAAAAACTCTCTGGGCTGGGGCTCGAAAATAATCACCACCGCTGGCAAACCGAGTTCCTCTCCTTTACGAAGAACTTGTGCCAGCACTTGCTGATGACCCAGATGCACACCATCAAAGTTGCCGATCGTTGCAACACAGCCTTTATGCTTGTCACGCAGATTATGCAAACCCCGAATTAACTCCATGTCACCCCAATCTCATCAGCAAATAAAAATAAGCGCGAAATTATACCCCAGTTAGACCAATATTCGCTATCAATCAACGGGGATATAGACCGATTAATGACGCAGATCCCGGAGACGCATCCCCAGCAACAGCAATACCATCAGATAGATCAGCCCTCCACCGGAGACCAGCATCGCCATCTGCGAGACCCGTTGCCACAAATCAAATGCCAGCCATTGTTCAGGACTATCTGCAAGCAACAACAGAAAACCGATCATTGCAGCGTTCGCAGCCGCCATTCGCAACAACCACTTTAACCAGTCAGGCTGCCAGCTAAACACTTGCTCTTTAATCAATCCACGCAACAACAACCCGGCATTCAAAAACGCAGCAAGCGTCGTCGCCAGCGCCAGACCCACATGATCAAGCGGGCCGATTAAGAGCAGATTTAGTGCCATATTCACGACCATCGCATAGATACCGATCTTGACTGGCGTTTTAGTATCCTGCCGTGAAAAATAACCCGGAGCCAACACTTTAATCAGCATAAAGGCCATTAAGCCGCAGGCGTAAGCCCGCAAACTCATCGCTGCCATCATCACATCCCGGTCAGCCATCTCCCCGTAATGGAACAACGTTGCAATCAAAGGTTCAGCCAACACTAACAGCGCCATCGCAGCAGGCATTCCGATAAGCAATACCATACGCATTGCCCAGTTCAGCGTTCGGGAAAAATGGTCGGTACTTTTCTCCGCATGCTTACGTGACAAGCTGGGCAAAATAACTGTTGCGATGGCGATACCAAAAACACCCAGCGGCAGTTCAGCTAACCGGTCTGAATAGTAAAGCCAGGAGACACTGCCAGTCTGCAGAAAAGACGCCAGAAGAGTATCCAGCAACAGATTTATCTGGCTAACCGAGACGCCGAATAGCGCTGGCACCATCAATGTCAGGATGCGTTTGACGCCCTCGTGATCAAAGCCCAGTTTTGGCGAGGGCAGCAATTGCAGTCGCCAGAGAAACGGAATCTGAAACAGCAACTGCACTGAGCCGGCAATGAGCACACCCAGCGCCAGCGCCATCACCGGTTGATCAAACAGCGGCTGCATCCAGATTGCCGCACCGATCAATGATAAATTCAGCAATACGGGCGTAAACGCAGGCACCGCAAAGCGTTCGTAACTGTTCAGAATACTACCGGCAAAGGCCGTCAGGGAGATCAGCAACAGGTAGGGGAAGGTAAAACGCAGCATCTCGACTGCCAACCCATATCGAAATGGGTCGTTTATGTAAAAACCGGGCGCGAAAACCGCCGCAAGCACGGGAGCACCCAGCACTCCCAGGGCGGTTATAAACACCAACACCAACCCGAGACTACCCGCCACCCTATCAACCAACTCCTTGATAGCAGAGAGATCCCTCAGGCTGCGATATTCCGACAACACCGGCACGAACGCCTGGGAAAAGGCCCCTTCGGCAAACAGACGACGCAGGAAATTAGGAATTTTAAAGGCGACAAAGAAAGCATCGGCGCTACTACCTGCACCAAAATAATTAGCCACCACCACATCACGCACCAACCCCAGGACCCGTGAAAGCATCGTCATCACGCCAACCAGCGCACTGGAGCGCAACAAGCTACGCGCCTTTGGGGCCTTCTTTTCCGACCTTTCAGCCCCCTCTTTTTGAGAGTCCTCCGGCTGCGATTCTTTTCTGCTCAATGCCTTACTTTCCTGCCACCCAAATGGTTTGCAGATGATGATACCCATTAAGCTGTTAAAATGCTTGCTCAAACCGTGCTAAGACCAATAAATCCGGGCGCTATATATTGACTTATTCTCAATTACCTATTGACACTGAGACCGCAAACATGAATAATCTCGCGTCTTAATTTTCGATGCTCAGACGTTTAATAATAAACTCCTGTGCATCTCTATATCGACTAACTTTCGTCGATTAACTTTTAAATAGTTTAGAGGAGTCGGATTGTGGCAAATTCCGCAGGATCCCGTAAACGCGCTCGCCAAGCCGAGACGCGCCGTCAGAATAACGCGAGCCTGCGTTCCATGGTTCGTACTTACGTTAAAAAAGTAGTTACTGCTATTGAGTCTGGCGACCACGCAGCTGCTACAGCAGCTTTCGTTGCAGCACAGCCTTTAATGGATGGCGCCGTAACTAAAGGCATTTACAACAAGAATCAGGTTGCTCGCAAGAAGAGCCGCATGAACGCTGCTATCAAAAAGCTGGCTGCATAATCTCTCTGAGACGCAACCCGCAATAAAAAAAACCGGCTTATGCCGGTTTTTTTGTGCCTGAAAAAGGGACTAAAACAAGAAGCTTACGCCAACACCAAATTATCCCGATGCACCAACTCTTCCTCACCCACAAACCCCAGCAAAGCCTCGATACGAGAGCTAGGCTGCCCAATAATCTTTTGCGCATCTCGGATTCCGTAATTCACCAAACCACGACCAATCACTTTGCCATGCTCATCCGAAATAACCACCATCTCACCACGGGAAAACGACCCGGTTACCGCTCGCACACCCGTAGGCAGTAAACTCTTACCCCGCTCAACCAGCGCCGTTACCGCTCCAGCATCCAACGTTAAAGTACCACGAGCCTGCAAATGCCCAGCAATCCACTGCTTTCGCGCCGCCATGGGCGACTGCTCAGGCACCAACATCGTCCCCAGACCCAAGCCATCCCGCAACTTCAGCAACACATCATCTTCTCGACCACTGGCAATCAGCGTCACAGCGCCGGAGCGCGCCGCCAGCTTAGCAGCCCGAACCTTCGTCGCCATACCACCCTGACCCAGAAGACCACCACCACCAGCCATCGCTTCTAGTGAACTATCACCCGCCATCGCTTCAGAGATCAGAGTCGCATCAGGATGAGAACGAGGATCTGCCGTAAATAAACCATCTTGGTCGGTCAACAGAATCAGCGCATCTGCTTCAACAAGATTCGCAACCAGCGCACCTAAGGTATCATTATCACCAAAACGAATCTCTTTGGTCACCACCGTATCGTTTTCATTCACAACCGGCACCACACCTACTGACAACAAAGTCTTCAGAGTTGCCTGCGCATTGAGATAACGCTTACGATCAGAGTGATCTTCGTGGGTCAGCAGAATCTGCGCGGTATGGGTATCGTGTCGTTTGAAATTGGTTTCATAGGCCTGCACCAACCCCATCTGCCCAACAGCTGCCGCGGCTTGCAGCTTATAAACCTCATGAGGACGTTTTGACCAGCCTAACCGCACTATTCCCTCAGCGATCGACCCAGAGGAAACCAGCACAACCTCCACACCATCCCGGCGTAGCTGAGCCAGCTGATCCACCCAGCGACCAATAGCCGCAAGATCCAACCCCTCACCATCATTTGTAAGTAACGCACTGCCTATCTTTACAACCCATCGACGGGATGTTTTCAGTTTATTACGCGCCTGACTCACTGGTAATTACTCTCTCAAAAAGCCACCCACACTACCTGAACGGCTCTTACTGAAAAACTGACCTATAACAGGAACAAGACCTAAGCCTCGCTTATACCGCTCCGGTAGAGCCAACAGCCCCTAAGTCTTTACATATTCCACTTCAACGTCATAATCATCGTCGTCATAATCATCGTCGTCATTTTCAGCACGGCGCTTAGCACGCACCTCTTCACGCATCTGCTCGATCCGCTCTCGCCCTTCACGATCAATTAATCGACGAGTAGTCTCTTCCTGCTCTACCCGCTCCGGATCTTCTATTAACTGCTCAGCCAATTGATCCAGGAACTTCTGAATATCCTGCACCAGGGCCTTGGTACCCATTTTATTGATCGCTGAGATCTGAAAGACAGGACCTTCCCAAGCAAGCGCATCAACCACCGACTGACAACGCTCTTGCTGCTCTTCTTCGGGCACCATATCCAGCTTATTCAACACCAGCCAACGCGGCTGAGCAGCCAGGGTAGGGCTGAATTTCTCAAGCTCGCGGACGATAACCTGGGCCGATTCTGCCGGCGTTACCCCATCCCAGGGAGCCATATCCACAAGATGCAACAAAATACGGTTACGCGCCAGATGCTTAAGGAACTGAATACCCAGCCCCGCCCCCTCTGCCGCACCCTCAATAATACCGGGAATATCCGCAATAACGAAACTACGGTGCTTTTCAGTACTCACTACACCCAGGTTTGGCACCAGCGTAGTAAACGGGTAATTAGCAACCTTTGGCGTAGCAGCTGACACCGAACGAATAAAGGTAGACTTACCCGCATTCGGCAGACCCAGCAGACCAACATCCGCCAGAACCTTAAGCTCCAACTTGACGTTACGGGTCTCACCCAGACTACCGTTTGTAGTCTGGCGAGGCGCTCGGTTTACACTGCTTTTAAAGCGCGTATTACCTAAACCATGAAAACCACCCTGAGCGATCTTTTCAATCTGACCAATCTCAGTCAAATCTGCCAACACCTCATCAGTATCGATATCAAACACCGTAGTACCCACAGGCACCTGCATGATCAGATCTTCACCTTTCGATCCGGTACAGTTACGGCTCTGACCACCCTTACCGTTATCAGCCTTATGACGCGGCTGAAAGCGAAAATCGATCAACGTATTCAGAGACTCATTCGCCTCAACAAATACCGAACCACCGTCACCACCATCACCACCATCCGGGCCGCCACGGGCAACATACTTCTCACGTCGAAAACTCAGGGTACCATTACCCCCCTTTCCGGCTTCGATGGTTATCGTCGCTTCATCTACAAATTTCATTATTCACCTCCAGACACTGGATCCAGGTGCTAAACATAATGCCACTCAAACCGGCTGTTGAAAGCATACCTTTACTAAACAGGATAGACTTTCAACAACAAGCTCAATCAGCTACCAGAAACAAAAAAAGCCCCGCAACCGCGGAGCTTTTTTAAGCATAAAAGCCGTATTAAGCGGTTTCTACAGTGATATATTTACGCTTTTGCGGGCCTTTCACAACAAACTTAACAACACCGTCTGCCTTAGCAAACAGAGTGTGATCTTTGCCGATGCCAACATTTGGGCCAGCGTGGAACTTAGTACCGCGCTGACGAACCAGGATATTACCTGCAATAACTACCTGAC
>JAIBDA010000104.1 GCA_024679635.1 Amphritea sp.
GGCTATAGCCCTCAAAAGGTATAGCCAGGCTGTTTCTCCGAGTGCGATTCTAGTAAGCTCTGTTTTATTGTATTTTATATTTTTGTTTGAGAAGAGGTTAACCGTGGTAGAGCCAAGTCGATTACTGCTGGGTGTGAATATCGATCATATTGCGACCTTGCGTCAGGCTCGGGGTACTCGTTACCCTGATCCGGTTCAGGCGGCAGCCTTAGCCGAAGAAGCCGGAGCTGATGGTATTACTGTTCACCTGCGGGAAGATCGCCGCCATATTCAGGATCGTGATATCTACTTGCTTGCAGAAACGCTGCAAACGCGGATGAATTTTGAGATGGCGGTGACCGATGAGATGCTCTGCATCGCTGAGAAGGTTAAACCTGCCCATGCCTGTCTGGTACCGGAAAAGCGTGAAGAGCTGACTACTGAGGGTGGCTTGGATGTTGTGGGCCAGCTTACGAAAGTAAAAGCGGCCTGTGACAGGTTAACTGCTGCAGGGGTGGAAGCCTCACTGTTTATTGATCCGGATAATGCTCAGATTGATGCAACGCTTAGCTGTGGAGCCCCGGTGATTGAATTACACACCGGTGCTTATGCTGATGCAGAAACGGCGGCAGAGCAGAAGATCGAGTTGGAGCGGATTAGATCAGCAGCGACCTATGCGTTTGGCAAAGGGTTAATTGTTAATGCAGGTCACGGCCTGAACTACCAAAACGTAGAGCAGATTGCTGAAATTCCTGAGATCAGTGAACTGAATATTGGTCACGGTATTATCGCCAGGGCGGTGTTTGTGGGCCTTAAAGACGCGATTGCTGAGATGCGTCGATTGATGATGGAAACCCAGGGGCGGATTCAGCCGCTAAGGGATGCAGTACGCCGATGATTTTTGGTGTGGGGACCGATCTGCTTGATATCCGACGGATAGAGATGGCATTGGCGCGAACGCCTCGTCTGTCAGAGCGGATTCTGACCCCCACCGAGTTATCGCAATATCAGCTATCTAACCAGCAAGCCCGCTTTCTGGCCAAACGTTTTGCAGCAAAGGAAGCGGCTGTGAAAGCGTTGGGCACCGGTATTGGGCGAGGTATTAGCTGGCAGCACTTTGAAGTTAGTCATAATGAACTGGGCCGACCGATCATGACGCTTACCGGTAATGCGCGACAGCGAGCGAAGGATCTGGGGATCGCTACCTTCCATCTTTCCTATAGCGATGAGCAGGATCAAGTTATCGCGTTTGTTGTGGCGGAACAGCGCTGATTAAGCGTTATCCCTGAAAGTCCTGTCCGACTATTTCTATAGACTAAACTGAAAGCAGACATCAGAGAGTTCTATGGAGGTGGGACTGATGAAAACTATTATGGTTGCTACTAATTTTTCACCCCTTAATGAAAAGCTTATCGATCTAGCCCAGGTATTTACCAGTATTGTTTATCTGTTGCATGTCGTACTGCCGAACGAAGATAGCAGTTATCGGGATAAGAAGGGGATTGGACAGGAGTTTGCCGAAGAGTCATCGGCGCTTAATCAGCAGGCTCAGCAATTTCGGAATCAGGGTGTTGAAACTCATGCGCTCTTGCTGGAAGGAATCGCCACTGTGGCCATTCTGGAAGAGGCTGATCGATTAAGTGCGGACCTTATTGTTCTGGGTGGGGCTGGTAAAGGCGGCTCAACAGTCCTCGGAGATGATCTCGTTCATAAAATTGTTAAACAGTCGCAACGACCGGTACTGGTGCTTCCGTAGTCGGAGTATGCCTCTGATAAGTGTATTTACCAGAGCATGAATTATTCTGTATTGAGCTTTATCGGCAGGCTCGGTATGATCTCGTTCTATACTTAAGTTATATAAAATACATTTTTAATTTCTTCTGGTTATATTTTTATGTAGTCAGGACGATCACTGGTAATAAGTTATGAACGTGCAGTTTCCGACCATCGAAGATTATGTAGGTAATACACCATTGGTGCGCCTGCAGCGGTTGTCTGTGGGGCGGGGTAATACGGTGCTTTGTAAGCTGGAAGGCAATAATCCGGCGGGCTCGGTAAAAGATCGCCCTGCGATGAGCATGATTCAGCTGGCTGAGCAGCGAGGGCTGATAAAGCCCGGTGACACACTGATAGAAGCGACTTCTGGAAATACGGGTATCGCGCTAGCGATGGCAGCAGCAATTAAAGGCTACCATATGAAGCTGATTATGCCGGATAACAGCAGTGAAGAGCGCAAAACCTCAATGACCGCTTATGGCGCAGAACTGATCCCTGTGACTAAAGATGAGGGTATGGAGGGAGCCCGTGATCTGGCGCTGCAGATGCAGGCGGATGGTAAGGGGATTGTACTCGACCAGTTCGCTAATATGGATAATCCAGAAGCGCATTATCGCGGTACCGGTCCAGAACTGTGGCAACAGACAGATGGCAGCATAACTCACTTCGTCAGTGCTATGGGGACAACCGGAACTATCATGGGGACCTCCCGGTATCTGAAAGAGCAGAATCCTGATGTGCAGATTGTGGGTCTTCAACCTGCTGAAGGAGCCTCTATCCCGGGTATTCGTCGCTGGCCTGAAGAGTACTTACCTAAAATTTTCGAAGCATCGCGGGTTGATTCAGTACTGGATATAACCCAGGAAGAGGCCGAAAATACCATGCGTGCTTTAGCCCAGCAGGAAGGGATCTTCTGTGGCGTTTCGTCGGGTGGTGCCGTTGCCGGGGCTTTGCGTTTAGCGCAGAAAGTAGAAAACTCTATTATTGTCTGCATTATCTGTGACCGGGGCGACCGCTACCTGTCGACGGGGGTCTTTAGTTAGAGCTGTTATTGGCGTTTGAAATTAACTGAAGGAGCCTCGGCTCCTTTTTTTATGGTTAAAATACTCCTTTTCCCGAACTTGGATTAACCGGGTTTGGTGATCAACCATAATGAACTTCCTCGCTATTGGCGGTCTGAGATAATAGAATGTGCCGCTATATGTGCTGTGAATTGAAGAAAGTGACCTAGCTTTCCTCTTCTATTTTAAAGCTGTAATGACATAACAGATCCATGGCGTAGTTGAAATGGACATCAGGTTAATCGGGAGTGGCGCGAAGCCGTGGTAAAAGTACGCGAAGATCATCCAATACATGCTGATGGCAGTGTCGATCTGGAATTGTGGCTCGAAAGACTGCAGGAACAGGTTGAAGTTAAGGATATAGACACGATTCGTCAGGCATGTCTTTATGCAAAAGAACTTAAGGAAGAGGCAGAACCCTCAGAAGATTCATGGGAAAACACTGACAGCTACCTTACCGGGCTGGAGATGGCCCAGATATTGATTGAGTTGAATCAAGACCAGGATGCTCTGGTTGCTGCAATCCTTTATCGCAGCGTGCGTGAGAAACGCGCGACGCTGGAAGATATCCGCCGTCGTTTTGGTCAGACGATAACCTCTCTTATCGAAGGTGTACTTCAGATGGCTGCAATCGGCAGTCGTCAAAACCCCCGTCGTGAAAATGTACTGGGCCAGAGTGGTAATCCCCTAGACAACGTACGTAAGATGCTGGTGTCGATGATCGACGACGTGCGGGTTGTGCTGATTAAAATTGCTGAACGTACCTGTGCTATCCGTGGGGTAAAAGAGGGCTCCCGCAAAAAACGTTTCCTTGTTGCCAGAGAAGTCTTCGATGTCTATGCACCGCTGGCTCACCGTCTGGGCATAGGTCATATTAAATGGGAGCTGGAAGATCTTTCCTTCCGCTACCTGAAACCTAACGATTATAAGCAGATTGCTAAACTGCTGGACGAGAAGCGCCTCGATCGACAGCAATTTATTAAAGACTCTGTGAATATTCTTAATACTGAGCTGGACAAGGTCAGTATCGACGGCGAGGTGATGGGCCGGGCTAAGCATATTTACAGTATCTGGCGCAAAATGCAGAACAAGAATATCGACTTTAATCAGGTCTATGATATTCGTGCGGTACGGATTTTGGTGCCGGAAATAAGGGACTGTTATACGGTTTTAGGTATAGTCCATGGTCTGTGGCGTAACATTCCTCACGAGTTTGATGATTACATTGCTTCACCAAAACCGAACGGTTACCGGTCACTGCACACTGCTGTATTTGGCCCCTCCGGTAAAGTGCTGGAGATTCAGATCAGAACCTTTTCGATGCATGAGGAGGCTGAACTTGGCGTCTGTGCTCACTGGCTTTATAAAGGTACGGATACTCAGTCCCAGAGCTCCAGTTATGAAGATAAAATAGCCTGGTTACGTCAGGTGTTGGAGTGGACTGAAGATCTAAGTGACACAGAAGAGTTTTCCGAAGTCATAGGGGCCGATATTACCCATGACCGGGTCTATGTATTTACCCCGGAAGGCCATGTTGTCGATATGCCGGTTGGCTCTACTCCGGTTGATTTTGCCTACCGGGTACACACGGAGGTTGGGCATCGCTGTCGTGGAGCTAAAGTAAATGGCCGGATAATGCCATTGACCCGTCAGTTGCAGACCGGTGACCAGGTCGAGATTCTTACCGCCAACACTGAACACCCCCGACGTGACTGGCTTAACCCTAACCTGGGTTATATCACCAGTGCCCGTTCCCGGGCCAAAGTGCAGCATTGGTTTAAACTGCAGGATAAAGATAAAAATGCGGCGGCGGGTAAGAAAATTATCGA
>JAIBDA010000058.1 GCA_024679635.1 Amphritea sp.
ATGTAAAGAGGCATTACTTTTCAGTTGAGTCTAGCACTAAGGACAAAACCAAAACTTACATTTCTTCAATATTGTGACCAAAATGAGGCCAACAGGTAAATACTCCCCAATAATGGTTTTGGAGCGCCTTTGGCTTAGGTCAAGAACCCACGGAACATATTAACTGCTAAACGAGCACAACCAACTGAGCTATAGCGGAACTGTACCCAGCTAATATTTCTCGTGATTATAAAGCGATGTTGTGCGCCTGGAGGGAATTATTCACTGCGTTCACCTTGTAGACCGTCGCAAGCTCCGCTGTCTCGCTTCGCTCGGCTCGGCTCGCCCGACTTGCAAGATAGGAAACCGGACATAGCAGTCTCTAGGAAACAGCCTGAGTGATGATCTTTAGGCCTAATCTGAGGTAGGTATCACACCGAAATCCGGAGGAGAAATGGTCACAGTGATTTATCTTGCTGCACTGTGACCAGAGAGTGTTAACTCTGAACGGCCCGTAATTCAATGCTTACAGGATGTAACCATCGAGCAGGCTGCATATTTGGTAAAGCCATCTGGCAGATCCCACACAGCCCCCCTCAATTATGCTCTGCATGCCATTCTTTTAATCGAAATACCTAAAAAGTAACAACCTGTATTTTCATTGATCGATGTTGACCGCTGCATAGGCAACCATTTCAACTAGCATTTCATCACGAGCCAATCCGGCAATGACCAAAGCCGCACGATTAGGAAATGGAGCGCTAATATATTCGGCATAGACACGATTTACCGTGGCCAGGTAACTCTTGTCTGTCACATAAATAAGCACTTGCGTGAGAGCAGATAAATCGGCTCCAGCGCATTCTAAGGTGTGCTTCAGATTGTCTAAGGTTTGCCGTGCTTGTGCTTCAATACCGCCTTCAACCAGCTTGCCTGTGCTGTCTATCGGAATTTGTGCAGTGAACAGAATCCCATTGCCAACGGTTGCCCACTCTAGTGGTGACGGCGAATCGTAGAGCTCTGTTTTTACAATACTGACCATTAAGTGAGCCTTCCTGTTAGATTATTAATGTAGACGATTAAATAGCCAAGGACGCGTTGTTATCAGCATCACAGGCTTAGATATTTAAGTGTCTTTCACTCAACGTTGGCGAGTAGCTCTTTCCAGTTACCTGGGTAGACGGCGTAAAAGATACTTGCCTGTTCGCCCTCATATTTCAATTCGGTGCCTTTCGGGATCCATATAATGTCGCCGGCATGTCCCTCTAATACCTCTCCACCAGTCACTAGCCGAAAAACACCATCGATGACGTATACCACTTCGTCATAGAGCACCGTCCAAGCAATAGAACAGGCATCAAAGCGGGCAACGCCCGCAGCCATAGTAGAACTGAGCTCGCCCCCAACCGCCCGTGCTACTTCTGAATGCCCAGGAGGGCCTCCACGATGGGCAAAGTCGAGGCTAGTAGAGCTAATAAGTTTAGCAGTCATAAATTTTCCCAAAACACGTCAGAGTACTACCGTTATATGGCGCCAAGCAATCGCGGGATGAACAGTGATACTTCCGGAACAAAGGTCGTAACTATCATCACTGGAAGTCCTACAACCAGGATCATCCAGATTGCCGGCATGATTGCGTGGTGGATTGAGACCTGCCCTATGCGGCACGCCATGTAAAGTATTGGCGCGACCGGCGGACTATTTGCACCGATCACCACCGAGCATGCGACTATGGCGCCATAATGAATCGGATCAACTCCTGCGCTAATAACCAATGGCATCAACAAGGGTGCGATTACTACAGTGACCGATAGATCATCCATAATCATACCGGTGATGATCAGGAAGGCATTGACTATCAGTAAAATCAGCATGGGGTTTTGTACTAGCGTGGTCATCCACTCGGTCAGTTCCTGCGGCACACGCTCGGCGGTCAGGATGCGGCCAATCATAAACGAGAACAACAGAATCAGCATGATGGTACCGGTCGTTTCGGCCGACGCTACCACGCTCTCTTTCAGGCGACTGAAGGTTAAGTCCTTGTAGAAAAAGAAACCGATGATGACGGCTGCAACCACTGCGACAGCGGCCGCTTCGGTCGGAGTGCAGATGCCTCCGTAGATTCCGCCGAGAATAAGAAAGGGCAACGACAGAGCCGGCAGGGCTGATTTTGTAATACTCCAACGCGAGGCCATCTTCTGTCCCGGCATCATTCCGGCAGCCTGATTTTCAGTAAACAAACGCCCAGCGCAAAAACGGTTATATAGGGTTAGACCGAGCATCAGTAGCAGTGCAGGCCCTATCGTTGCGGCGAACAATGCCGTGATGGATTGCCGCGTGACTACACCAAACAGAATCATAGTGACAGAGGGCGGAATCAGAATGCCCAGCAAAGACGAAATTCCCAGCAGTGCACTGGAGTACCCGCGGGGGTATCCGCGCTCGGCCAATGGACTAATCATGATGGTGCCTATCGAGGCTACGGCCCCACTAGCAGTACCGGAAATGGCGCCGAAGATACCTGATGCGTATACCATAGAGGCACCTAACCCGCCACGTCGTCCTCTTACCAGCATTTCGATGAAATCTACCAGACGCCGAGCGATGCCACCACTCTTCATCAAATAACCAGCAAGCACAAAGAGTGGCAGTGCCAGTAGGATAATATGATCCAACGAACGGAAGCCCTGCAATAATAATGTTGTCATGTTCACGTCATAGATGAACACCAGATACGCCAGCACAGTAGCAAATGACCAAGCAACAGGTACGCCGATGGTCATTAATACAATTAACAGTAATATGGCCAGAACGCCCATTATATTTCACCTTCTTCTTTTGGGTTGTGACACGCCCTACCGGTGATTAGATCACGCATGGCGTAGGCAAAGCAGCCAATGCTAGCGAGTGCGACGGCACTAAGTGGAATCAACTCAGGAAGTCCAAGCCCAGGTGTAGTTTGTGGCCGTTTGATTGCAAAGCCCATCATGCGCCAAGCTAAATAGATGAAGAAGAGCGTTGTTCCGACCATAATCAGAGCAACTACTCGCTGGTGTAGACGCAACAAAGCAGGCGAGGTCAATTGCTGCGGCAGAAAGTCGACTACGAGGTGTTCTGCACGCCTGCTGGCTATGATCCCGCCGACCATGTAAAGCCACATCGCACTGATTAATGCCAGTTCATCGACACCGACAATAGACCATTCTAGGGCATAGCGAGCAATAACCATGAAAAACACCAGCCCAGTTACTACTATGCTGGCAATAATCGCGATGAGATTAAGCAGGCGGGCCATTACATTGTCGATTGAAGAGAAAAAACTAAGCATGGGTACCTCCGATACAGGCTAAAGACCTTGCCGTAAGGCAAGGTCTGTCAATCATTAGAGCTTAGGAGCATTTTCCCGCACTTGTTGTACGAGTTCTAAACCCACTTCAGCTTCCATCTGCGGCCATACCTGCTCTCATGCGACTTGAGCCAGTGCACGCAGTTCTTCTTCTGTCGGTTCTATATACTTCATGCCAGCGGCCACCGCTTTATCAACGTAGCTTTGATCCAAGGCTTTGGCATCGGCGAACTGCTTCTCCATAACAAGCAGCGCTGCATCTGCAACGATTTTTTGCTGGCTCGGATTGAGTTCTTCCCAAGTTTCAGTGTTCATCGACAGCACGCCCGTTACAAATACATGCTTTGTGCGGGTGTAGTGGGTCAGCACATCTCGAAAATACTCGTAGTCCCAGTAGATGATGTTGCCCGCATCCCCATCGACAACCCCGGTCTGTATCGAGGTATATACCTCACCCCAGGTGATAGCTGTCGCTTGATACCCAAGCGCCTGCATAGTCTGCGGGTTTGGGAAGTTAGACGGCACGCGAACTTTAAGGCCCTTGGCGCCTTCAACTGTAGTTGCGTACTTACCACGGGTAGCTACACCGCCAAACCCTTCTGGCCAGGCTCCGAAAAAGGTCAGCCCTTGGTCGTTATGCACTTCGTTATAAATTTTATTGAGCCAACCACCTGGACGGTAGGCATCAAATGCCTGATCCCAGTTGAGGAACATATAGGGCATATTGCGTAACCCCATACGCTTGTCATAAGAGGTGAGCGGCCAGTTGAGCATCATGTCTACTTCGCCCGCCATAAACAGGTCAAACACTTCTTTTTGATCGCCCAGCTCATCTTGATAAAAGACGTTGATCTTGATCTCATCAGGTGTGCCGGCTGTTTTTTGCTGGATCAGTTTAGCCCAGTTATCAAGGGCATCGCCTGTCGGAGAGCCTTTAGATCCGGTATCGGTGGCCATCTTCAGTTTAATTGTGTCGGCGGTTGTTGCCATAGAGAAAACGACAGCAGCAGAAATAGCCAGCACCTTTGTAATTTTGAGTATATTCATTTAGCCTCTCACTTATTTAGATTTATTTTGAGTTGTGTTGTTAGCTCGCGCATTCCGCACGAATATCATGAAGCACCGGATTTCATATTTCCGTCCGGCTCGCCAGCCTCGCCATTGCCATACGCAGCGGCACGCCTATTCGGAGCAACGGTTTGGGAGGTAAACGTGAGGGGTTCCCAGATACCTCCTGCATATTGGTGAGCAGTTCGCTCTCTCTGCCTGACAGCATATCAGCCAGCATCATGCCCGAAATTGTTCCCCGCGCGGCTCCGACACTTTGATCGCAACCAGACGAATAGACACCCTCTTCGAGCTTGCCAAAATAAGTCTCGAAATTGGCTGACAAACTGGTTGCGCCACCCCAGGTGTATTCAATGTCTACATGCTTTAGCGTAGGGTAACGCTGGTCCAGGCCTTCGCGATGCTGCTCTCGAATAGATGGAATGATAGCAGCTGGGGTATTGTAATCCGGAGCATAGCGATACGCGTTGCGAATAATCAGCCGGCGATCCTCGGTCATACGCATGGTTGTGCCTGCATGATCCGCTGGTGTCATCCCCCAGTCCAATTGACCGCCGTATAGCAACATTTCTGCATCGGTCAGCGGACGCGTCATACTAGCAAAGGTCATCACCGGCAAAATTCGATTTTTCATGAACCCCAGCTCCGGCGTAAAGATGCTAGTTGCGACAATCAGCTGTTTGCAGGTGATAGTGGCCTTGCGAGTTTTAAGTTTAAAGCCGCTGGATTGACGGCAGATTTCCAACACCGGTGTATTCTCGACAACCCGAACGTTGGCTGGTAACGAATCTGCCAGGCCGCGCATAAGAGCCGCAGGCTGTACAAGAGTACCACCGGGAGTATAAATTGCGGCATTATAATAGTCAGTGCCAAAAACAGCTTGAGCTTCTTCTTTTGACAATCGTTCATAAGTCTCTCCTGAATTGCGCAGAAGCTTCTCGTAGTTGTTAAGGTATTTTTCACCGCGCGGGCCCACTGCGCCCTGGTACTTACCAACCCTCGACCACTGACAGTCGATTCCAAAATGATCGATCTGATGCTCCAGGTATTCAATCGCTGCCCGATTGAGCTGAATAATCTTGTTCTTGAATACACCATCGGCGCGTTCGAGGTCGCGCTTGTGAGGCTGATCGATTACAAAGCCTGAGTTGCGTCCCGAAGCGCCCTGGCCGACTTTCAATGCGTCAATCAATAACACTTTATCATCTGGACAATTTTCGGCGAGGCGACGCGCAGCAGCCGTGCCGACAAAACCACCTCCAATGACAACAGTATCAAATACGGTGTCATTGTTAAGCGCAGAGAACTCAGAAACTGAGTCCAATAGCTCATACCAGCCACAGCGATCATCGTATTGCGGAAAAATCACGTCTACTCTCCTGTTGAGCTTGTCAGATGATGGGCAGACAAGGGCTACTAGAACCCTAGTCAACCCAAGTGCGAGGCAATAATGCCTCTTGAATATTCATTTGTCTTCATTAGATCTCATTATTAAGCTAAAATTACCTTAAATATAAATAATATTTATTTAATAACGCATTCAAACACAGGGCACACCATGAAAGATGGACGCTTGATCGATACCCACGCTCTTAATTCTTTCGTCACTATTGCTGAAGCAGCGTCTATGACCGAAGCAGCGAAGCGCCTCGGTGTCACCCAGCCTGCGGTATCCCAGATCCTGAAACAGCTGGAAGCACTGGTCGGTACTCAATTGGTAGTTCGCCGTACCAGCCCTGTACGGCTCACGATAGCCGGGCACGTCCTCAAAAAAAATGCTGATGCTATTCTCGGCGAATTGCGCAGGCTTACTGCAACTGTTCGCGAAGCAGCTGACAAGGGCCTGGTACAATGTCGTTTGGGGTTTATCACCTCATGTGCAGAGGTATTTGGCAGCAAGCTTATCGGTGCGCTTGGTCACCAGACGGATCGGCTTACCCTCCGTAGTGGACTGACCTCAGGAATGACTGAGGCATTTCTTAATCGGGAAATAGATGTCTTGGTTTCAGACGAGCCCCTGGCCGATGTGGAAGGACTTGAGCGCTTCGCTGTATTCCGCGATCCTATGCTACTTGCCGTTTCGAGTGATCACATGACTGACTCAAACTTTTCACTACAAGACCTTGCTACCCGCTGGCCCATGATCAAGTATGGTCGTGATGCGAGCATTGGTCGATTCAGTGAAGTCGTACTGAGACGTATGCAAATACAAGCTAACGTACGCTATGAAACCGATGATACTCATACCTTGATGAGCTTCGTGCGAGATGGGCATGGATGGGCCATTCTAACGGCGACCTGTCTGGCTCAGACGATACCTACCTCAGATGAAAGGCCTGATGTTCAGGTAGTGGAGTTGGGTAGCAGCCGCCACTCCAGAACCATTCATCTGATTGCCCGCAAAGGAGAGTTAGGGGGCATCCCTAGCAAGATAGCAGCATCTATTCAATCAATTCTCTCCAGCGACATTCTACCCAAATTGCAGGCACAGGCTCCTTGGATTACTGACGAGTTATTTAACGTAGCGCCCGAAATCCCAGGAGCTTAGTAAACAAATAACGTTCACTCCTTGTTATGTCTACAACGCGCTTTCAACTTGTAGATCTTAAATCTAGTTTGGCTCTGCCAATTACTTCTATGCTTCCGGGTCGTGCCATTGCTAATCACCGACCTCTATAAGACTGTTGAATATGATGACGATGTTAGAACACCTGCGTAACCTTGTTGGGAGGAAATGGACTTCAGTGTGATTCGATTATAACCTGAGACTCTCGGCACATCAGTCAATGTGACAGACAAAACAAAAACGTCCAGCATTGAATACATTTAATTTAACTAGCTTGCATCTTGTAGACACAACACCTCCTGCAACGCCACAAAGCAATCATGTGGCACTATCACAGAAAATCTAGGAAGAAATGGTGCCGGCACCAAGAGTCGAACTCGGGACCTGCTGATAACAAGTCAGTTGCTCTTCCAACTGAGCTATAGCGGCACTGTCACCTTACTACGACCACTCCACATTTTCTCATGAACACGAAGCGAACTTTGCGCCTGTAGCTCAGATGGATATGGTAGCAATTCTGTATGGAGTCAGAACGTTACAATAATGTTTAAGTCATATTTATTTGGCGCGCCTGGAGGGGTTATTCGCTACGTTCACCCTGCGGGCCGTCGCGAGCTCCGTTGTCTCGCTTCGCCTGACTTGCAAGATAGGAAACCGGACATAGCAGACTCTAGGAAACAGCCTGAGTGACGATCTTTAGGCCTAATCTGAGTTAGGCATCACACCGAAATCCGGAGGAGAAACGATCACAGTGATTTATCTTGCTGCACTGTGACCTGAGAGTGCCTAATATATTAAGCAGCTACCAATAATTAATGTTTCAGCGTTTTATCTAGTATTGAGAAATCCCAATAATCTTTTTCTTGCTGAGATGCAGGGTCTTTCACTGTTCCAGCAAAACCATAGAAATCCATATCAGCTATAAATGCATTCTCTCGCCCAGCATCTGAC
>JAIBDA010000137.1 GCA_024679635.1 Amphritea sp.
ACTCACATCACCACCATAACACTTGGCGGTCACATTTTTACGCAGAGCTTTTACCGAGGTACGGGCGATAATTTTACCGCCAAGAGCCGCCTGAATAGCTACATCAAACATCTGACGGGGAATCAATTCTTTCATCTTTTCACACAACTGACGACCACGATGCTGCGCATTATCACGGTGGAGGATTAACGCCAGCGCATCCACTTTTTCACTATTAATCAAGATATCCAGACGCACAAGCTGAGCAGCTTCAAAACGTACAAAGTTGTATTCCAGAGAAGCGTAACCCCGACTAACCGACTTAAGTCGATCAAAGAAATCCAATACAACCTCAGCCATCGGCAGTTCATAGGAAACCTGCACCTGATTGCCGACGAAGTTCATATCTTTCTGCACTCCCCTTTTCTCGACACAGAGCCCGATAACCTGCCCAAGATATTCCTGCGGCACCAGAATATTCGCTTCAACAATCGGTTCACGCATCTCATTGATGGATGTTGGATCGGGCATTTTTGACGGGCTATCGATATGAATTACATCGCCATTATTGAGTTCAAGCTCATAAACAACAGTTGGGGCTGAAGTAATCAGATCAAGGTTATATTCCCGCTCCAAACGTTCCTGAATAATCTCCATGTGTAACATGCCAAGAAAACCACAACGGAAACCAAAACCCAGGGCATCTGATGATTCAGGTTCAAAAAACAACGAAGCGTCATTCAGGGTAAGTTTATTCAGCGCTTCCCGGAAATCTTCATAATCATCGGAGCTGGTAGGGAAAAGGCCTGCGTAGACCTGTGGCTGAATCTTTTGAAAACCCGGTAAACGTTCAACATCCGGCGTTTTTGCATGGGTGATAGTGTCGCCTACCGGCGCTCCGTGGATATCCTTAATCCCGGCAACCACATATCCTACTTCACCGGCTTTTAGCACGCCGGTTTCCTTTCGTTTAGGCGTGAATATACCTACGCCATCAACCGGATGTAACTGCCCGGTGGACATCATTTTAATCTTGTCTTTTTTACGCAACGTTCCGTGCTTTACACGAACCAGAGAGACTACGCCAAGGTAGTTATCAAACCATGAATCAATAATCAGCGCTTGAAGGGGGCCATCAACATCGCCTTCAGGTGCGGGAATATCTTGTACCAGCTGTTCTAATACGTCATTAATACCCAGGCCGCTTTTAGCACTACATTGCACAGCATGACCCGCTTCAATACCGATAACTTCTTCAATCTCTTTACGCACACGCTCAGGATCAGCCTGAGGCAGGTCCATTTTATTGAGTACCGGCAGAACTTCCAACCCCTGTTCCAGGGCGGTATAACAGTTCGCTACTGACTGAGCTTCAACGCCCTGAGCGGCATCAACCACCAGCAGAGCACCTTCACAAGCCGCCAGTGAGCGAGATACTTCATAACTGAAGTCTACATGTCCCGGTGTATCGATAAAGTTCAGTTGGTAGGTATTGCCATCTTCAGCCGTGTAATTAAGCGTTACACTCTGCGCTTTAATGGTAATTCCTCGTTCCCGCTCAAGGTCCATTGAATCGAGAACTTGCTGCTCCATTTCACGCTCAGACAAGCCACCACAGGTCTGGATAAAACGATCCGCCAGCGTGGATTTACCATGGTCTATATGGGCAATAATCGAAAAATTACGGATGTGCTCGAGCTTAGTCACTACGGAATCACCAGCTAATAAATTTAAGCATGCCGCCCCAATCTGAGGGAGCAAATCTGAAGCGGGCAAGTGTACCGTATTTCATCAGTTACGACCATCAAAGAGAATGCCATCGAATAATAAACAAAGGGGCATATAGCCCCCCTTATGATCAGAATAATTGAAATCCGGTCATTTAAGTTTGAGCGGCACAAACATCGGACTTCCCCGGCGAACGATTCGCATGGGGACCGCTTTCTTATCCGGAAGCGCTGCAACCACTCCGGCAAAGATCTCTACTGAGCCAATTTCCTCACCATTCAACATGGTTATAACATCACCCACCATCAAACCAGACTCAGCCCCGGCACCCTCTTCGACCCTACGAACGACAACACCGTTAGTAACACTTAAACGCTCACGCAACTGATCATCCAACGCACTGATCTGGATATTCAAGCGATTAGCTGAAGACGATTTGGTTTTATTATTAGATACTTTCAGCTCTTCACCTGGAGCCGGCAAAAGGCCTATAGTAACCGTGATAAATTGTTTCTTACCACCGCGTACAACACCCACCTTAGCATCTGTCTCAGGGGGAATCCGGCCAACCTGATGCGGCAGATCACCTGAACGATCAATAGACTGACCGTTAAAGCTATAGATAATATCGCCTTCACGTAGCCCAGCAGCTTCAGCAGGACTATCTGGTAGGACTTTAGCGACTAAAGCGCCTTCTGGCTTATCCAAACCGAAAGATTCAGCCAGATCACGACTCACTTCCTGAATAATAACGCCTAACCAGCCACGGCTTACTGAACCTTTATCCTTAAGCTGCTCAACTACTTCCATAGCAACACTCATCGGAATAGAGAATGACAAACCCATAAAACCACCGGACCGCGTGTAGATCTGGGAATTAATACCTATCACTTCCCCACTCAGGTTAAACAGAGGGCCTCCGGAGTTGCCCGGATTAATCGCCACATCGGTCTGAATAAAAGGGACATAGGTCTCATTCGCCAGACTACGGTCTGTCGCACTAATAATCCCTGCTGTTACCGAATGGTCAAAACCAAATGGAGAGCCTATAGCGAGTACCCACTCACCCACTTCAGCTTTATCTGAATCGCCAATTTTGACCACCGGCAGATCGGTGGCATCGATTTTCAACAAGGCAACGTCTGAACGTTTGTCTGAACCAACCACTTCAGCTTCCAGCTCCCGACGATCACTCAACCTAACAATAACTTTGTCCGCTTCAGCAACCACATGGTGGTTAGTCAGGATATAGCCATCCTCAGATATAATAAAACCTGAGCCCAAAGACTGTGGCGCTTTTCGCCGAGGAGCATTTCCTCCAGGCCCCTGAGGAAAACGGAAGAAGTGTTTAAATATTTCAGGAATTTCCTGCCCCTCAGGTAACTGAAACTCCGGCACTCCCTGAGCCTGGGTATGCACCTGCTGAACTGTACTAATATTTACTACCGCAGGGGATGTCTGTTTAACCAGGTCCCTGAATTCAGGCAATGCCGCTTGAGCACTGCTTATACACAAACAGAAAAGAACCAGACTAAAAGTCGCTCTGACCAGTTTCATATCTTTTATCCTGTATTCAACTATTTAAATATAAATCAGA
>JAIBDA010000070.1 GCA_024679635.1 Amphritea sp.
GGTATGGTGAACGTTATCCGGTGGCGAGTAATGATAATTCTTCAGGGCGAGCTTTAAATCGCCGTGTAGAAGTGAATATCCGCGGACAACAATAACTCGCTTCGCGAGAGTGGCTAGAACGGAGCCTTCGGCTCCTGCTCGTGGCTAGACGGAAACTTCGTTTCCTCGCTCGAAAAAGCAAAGACAAGAACCGCCGATTGGCGGTTTTTTTTCTGGTTTCTAACTCAAAGCGGACATAAAAAAAGAGAGCTGAAGAGCTCTCTTTTTTTGTTTTTTTTCTAGCAAGTAAAACGAAGTTTTACGTCGAGCAACGAGCAAGTGACGAAGTCACGTTCTAGCAAGCCGCGCAGCGGCGGTCTGCTTGGTAATAAGCGTTCCGCTTATTACCAGGCGATAACCACATCATCCGGTTGAATATTGTAAACAGCCCCGTCTTCCGAAAGCCGGCCTATAGCAAACATTGGTTGTACTTCGGTAACGGTCATCGTTTTGCGGGTGTTGGTGAGTTGCACATGGCTGCGCATATCTTCAGTAAAGAAACTGGATTTACGGTAAACCGTTAATTTATCACCGGCGTTGATGCCAGATAAGGCGCCGGCATTGAACCAGAGGACGTTGCCGTCACTTTTAGTGATACGGGCTGAGAAGGGCATGCAGCGAAGCTCGTTATTCAGGTCGGAGGCGACTTGATTGATTAGCTCGCGGGTCTGCTTGCCGTAATCCTGGCGCCAGAATTCGGCGCTGGCAAAGCCGGGGCGGGCTTCGGGTTCGAGGTTCCAGCGGCCAGCGGTGGCGTACTGTTTGCTGAATAATAGCGCACCAGAGAAACCATCATGGATATACAGATCCAGCGCCAGACTGCGCAGATGGCGTTTGCTGCGGTAATCCATGCGGTTATAGAAATCTACCAGAATATTGCGATTAGGGTCGATAACGGAGCTGTCTGACATGGTTATATCCCGGATTACCCCGGAGATAATGTATTGGACGTCTAGCTGGCGAGTATGATCTAGCACGGTGGTTAGGGCGCCAGCGCTGAGCTGTCGTGCCGGCGCAGTGGCTGCGGTTTGATGCATATTAAGCATGCCGGCGTTGAGTGCTCGAAGATTGCTCTTCTGATTGATCTGGTTGCTGAGAATATGGCTCAGTTCTGTTTGTATGTTGCTGAGATTGCCAAGATTAGCTTGCTGCGGGTAGAGCAGAGGAAAGGCCGTTATTGCTACAGATTTCTGGTATCCGTGACCGGAGACTCCTGCCGGACAGCCTTTCTCGAAATCGACGTTGGCGCGCACTTTAACCCATAGCATCCGGCCCTGAATCTTTTCGTCCAGTACCTCTATATTGCTTACCATACCCAAGGTGCTGACCTGCATATTATCGATACTCAAGACCCCCTGTTCGATCGTCTGGGTGCTACTGACAATTGCGCTGGCCTGAAGGGAGGCTTGTTGTGTGGCGTTTTTAATCGCGGCCTGGCGAGCAGAATCGATATCTTTGTTAAAGATCAGCGCTCGGCCCTCCGCTTCCATCGTGACGGCGTGCAGTGACAGGCTGATAAAACTGATAAGTAAAACAGCTAGAATACGTAGCATAGGATTAAACATAACTTATGGCTGACCGATAATACTCTAAGGTATGCAAATTATTGACTTGATGCAATACGGCAGGCGCTGTTTAAGTGCCTGATTTATGTTAGTTTAAATGGATATTTAATTCTGGGTGTCTGGTGTTGATGAGATATTCTTTACTGCTTGTTCCAATCCTGTTGTCGGGATGTATGCTGAAAGAGCCTGTTCCGGTGACGGTGCAAAGTGTTGATCCCCAGGTGGTGGAGCAGATGCGTGAAGCTGAAGCGGCCAATCTGGAAGCCCGGCGTGAGCTGACTAAACATGAGGTTAGTGTTGTTGGCAGCCAGTCATCTGGCGCAGACCCATTGAGTGAAGCGGTGGCGCAGATGGCGTTGCAGCTCAATGTGGGCCTGACCGAGAATCGGGTTAAGCGGTTACCGATCGCGATACTTTCCTTTGTGCAGCTGGGTACTAAAGCGTCCGGTACGCCTACCGGAGAACGGCTAAGTGAAAACTTTATTTTTCAATTGCAGCAGCATGGTTATAACCTGATAGATTTTCGGGCGGTGAGTTTGAATACCTCAGCTAAAGACCCGCTGTCGACGGCAAATCTTTCTGCACTGCATAACCGTTACCGCATTCATTTTGTTCTTACGGGTACTTATAGTCAGCATCCGGATGGCATTATTATCAATGCCCGGGTACTGGATACTACGACTCGACAAATTCTGGCCGCATCCCAGACAAATCTGCCTTCAGTTCGGTTGGAGGGGGCTTTACCGGGTTATGATCCGATTAAAGCGATGGATGATGGCATGATTATTGAAAATGGCACCCGTCGGACGGCCACAGAGGGTATGCAATGATCTTGAAGTCTGTTCTAAAAAGGTTGTTTCAGGGGGCTTTGGTGCTGATGCTGGCGATCTCTCTGGGAGGTTGTGAAACCTTCGTGGAGTCGACCAAGGATATTGTTTCAGCGCTGCCTGATCTTCCGCCTAGTGTTGATAATACGCCGGTGGAACCCAACTGGGTGCAAGTGACGGGATATGCGCCGATCAGCCTTCAGGCAGGCCAGACTGAGCAGCATAAAGTGCTGATGGCGATGAAGGCCTCTAAACTGGATGCCTATCGGGAGTTGACGGTGCTGGTGCATGGACAATATCTGGCAGGGACAACCTCGGTTAAAGATATGCTGCTACAGAATAATCAGTTTCAGGGTGCGGTTGCGGGTATTGTCCGTGGTGCGCGGGTGGTGAAGAGCTATCCGATACAAACCGATGTTTATGCGACGATACTGGAGATCGACTTGAATCAGGTGCAGCGGGCCTGGCAGTCCAGTCAGTAATCTCTTTTAGATTGAAAAAAACGCAGGCTCAGTGAGGTGTCCAGCTTTATGGGATCACTTCACTGAGTCTGCGTTTTTTATGTGTCGAATGTGCGGTCTTTGGCGGTCTATTTTGGCTTCTGAGTCGCCTGAAAAGCGGCCAGTTGCTCGGGTGTTGCAGGCTGTTGATGTTGTTTTTTCCACTCTGAATATGGCATGCCATAGACGTGCTCGCAGGCCTCTTCATAGCTCATCACTACACCGTGATCGTCGGCTGCAGCTTTATACCATTTAGACAGGCAGTTGCGGCAGAAACCGGCCAGGATCATCAGATCTATGTTCTGCACATCCTTGCGCTCATCCAGATGCGCTACTAATCGGCGGAAGGCTGCTGCTTCCAGTTCGGTTTGTGTTTGTTGATCCATGATCGGTCCTTTTAATCTAATCAGTGCTGGTTTTCTTAGTTCGCTTATGAGGCTTGCTTCTCGAACTTATTTTCCGGGATTTAGGCTGACTGGCTGTGTTCATCGAGCTGCTGACAGATGGTCTTTTTTAGTCGCTCACAGAGTTCCGGGTCAGCGATAGGTAGTCCCTGATCATCAGTGATGAAGAAAAAATCTTCTACTCGCTCACCAATGCTGGTGATCTTGGCTTTACGCACCGAGATGCCCAAATCCACAAAGATACCGCCAAGGCGGGCCAGCAGGCCCGGTCGGTCGGGGGTGATTACTTCAAGTGCGGTTAGCTGCGTTGCCGGATCGGTACTCAGACTGACTTGGGTTGGGTAGGCAAATAGCTTCATCTGGCGAGGAATTCTTCGCTGGATAATTGCGGGGAAATCATCAGGATCATCCAGCTCTTCGATGAGGTGGGTGCGGATCTGTTCCAGGTAGTCGTCATCTTCTGGTAGAGGCAGGTTGTCTTCTGTCAGTACGGTGTAGGTATTCAGGGCCTGATTATTATCTGCCACCATGATCTGCGCATCCTGGATGTTCAGATTCAGTTGGTCGAGAGCCGAGGCGGTTGCCGCAAACAGAGTGGGCAGATCGGGCATGTAGATGAAAACTTCGGTGGCGCCTTCGTAAGCTCTGTAAGACGTTTTGCGGATCATGATCAGGGGTAGCGTTGAATCACCGTGTTCCAGTATTGCCTGGGTTTGCCAGGCAATATGCTGAGGTTGTTCCCGCAGAAAGTAATCTTCGCCGAGCAGATTCCAGAATTGAAGAACGTCAGATGGGCTGTGGCCTTTGCGTTGCAGTATGGCTAGAGATTCATTTTGTATCTGATCAATCCGGTCATCTTTTTTAACTGGGTTTTCGAGTCCGCGACGCAGAGTGCGTTTGGTTTCGGTGTAGAGTTGACGCATCAGGGTGGCACGCCAACTGTTCCATAAGCTGTGATTGGTCGCGTTAATATCGGCCACGGTGAGAATGTACAAATAATCAAGATGGATAATGTCGCCAACATGCTCTGCAAAGTGGAGAATTACATCCGGATCAGAGATGTCTTTACGTTGTGCGGTCATGGACATCAAAAGGTGGTTTTTGACCAGCCACTGAACCAGGTGGGTGTCCCATTTTCCCAGGTGATGTCGCTGACAAAACTCGATGGCATCGGTTGCGCCGAGTTCTGAGTGATCTCCTCCACGTCCTTTGGCTATGTCGTGGTACAGGCCTGCGATATAGATAAGCTCAATTTTAGGTAGCTGATTAACAACCCGGTGGGCGATAGGGAATTTTTCTCTTTGATCTTCATGCCGAAACAGGCGGATATTCTGGATCACTTTGAGGGTATGGGCATCAACCGTATATATATGAAAAAGATCATGCTGCATCTGGCCGATGATTCTGCCAAATTCAGGCAGGTAAAGGCCGAGGATGCCGTATCGATTCATCCGCTTGAGTTCGGTAGATACCCTGGCGTCCTGGCGCAGGAGTTCCATGAACAGCGAGGTGTTGCGGATATCGTTACGGAAATCGTCGTCGATTCGGTGCCGGTTGTTTCTGATTAATCGAATTGTCGAGGCGCGCACCCCTTTAATCTGATCGTTCTGGGCTAGCAGGACGAACATCTCCAGCATTGCGAAGGGTTGGTGCTCGAATACCGATTCATGGGATACCCGAATAAAACCATTGTGTAAATTGAAACGGTTATTCAGCGGTTCAATAACCTGTTCCTCTTCGTGTCGCAGAATGACCTCGTCGAAATACTGTAGCAGCATGCCGTTAAACTCAGACATCGCTTTGGCGACCCGGTAGTACTTGCTCATGAACTGTTCGACAGCTAAGGCACCGTTCTGATCGGTGTAGCCAAAGAACTCCGCCAGCGTCCGCTGATGGTCAAAAAGTAAGCGGTCTTCACGGCGGCTGCAAAGCATGTGCATCGCATAGCGCATACTCCAGAGGTAAAGTTCACCTTTGTTCAGTGTATCCAGTTCTAATTCGGTTACGAAGCCGTGATCAACCAGGTCGCGGATATAGGTGGCGCCGAAGTGTCGCTTGGCTACCCAGCCGATGGTCTGCAGATCGCGCAAGCCTCCGGGGGATTTTTTCAGGTTAGGCTCTAAATTGTATTCAGTGTCGTTGGTCTTATCGTGACGACGACTCTGCTCTTCAACTTTGGCGAGGAAGAATTCCTTATCGGTCCAGGCCCCTTCAGAGGTAACTTTCAGGTACATCTGAACATGCAGGTCTTCATTGCCAACCAGAGGTCGAGACTCAATGAGGTTGGTTGCGATTGTGATATCGTTTTTAGCTTCTTCATAACACTCTTCCAGCGTTCGTACGCTGGAACCAATGTCCAGGTTGATGTCCCAGAGCAGGGTGAGAAAACCGCTGATGCTTTCCTGTACTTCGGAGTCTTCGACGTCATCCAGTAGGATAAGCAGGTCCACATCTGAGCGTGGGTGCAGTTCCCCGCGTCCATAACCGCCGACGGCAATCAGTGATATGTGTTGCTCGGATGGCCACTTAAACAGGTTCCAGGCCTGGAGAAGCAGTTGGTCAACCAGCCAGGCGCGACCATAAACCAGCTTGCGAATATCTTCGCCATCTTTGAAGCGCTGATCCATGGTCTCCTGGGCAGACTTTAGTGCCTGCTTGAATACCGTTATCGGAGAGCTGGATTTCGCTAAATCAGCAGTAAAATCACGGGCTGAGAACAGTGTTTCGTCAGCAGCAAAAGCAGTATTCGACATCGAAGTTCTCGTTTAAAATCAAGCTTAAAAGTTTTCGTCCTTGCGTTTGGTCAATACTTCACAGCCATCGGCCGTGACTAGCAGGGTGTGCTCCCACTGGGCTGAAAGTCGTTTATCAGCGGTTTCAACTGTCCAGCCATCCCGTTTTAGCAGTTTGACGTGTCGTTTTCCGGCGTTGATCATCGGCTCAATAGTAAAGCACATCCCTTCCTGTAGTTCGAAGCCTGTGCCCGGCTTTCCGTAATGCACAACCTGTGGTTCTTCGTGGAAATCTTTGCCGATACCGTGTCCGCAGTATTCCCGTACGACGGAGTAATGATTGGATTCGGCCAGGTTCTGAATAACATGACCTATGTCACCCAGTTGCGCTCCGGGTTTTACCAGTGCGATCCCTTTATAGAGACACTCCAGGGTGATTTCACAAAGGCGTTGGGCATGAGGGGCGGCATTGCCAACGTAAAACATCTTGCTAGTGTCGCCATGGTAGCCGTCTTTGATCACGGTAATATCGATATTAATAATATCGCCGTTTTTTAACTTTTTATCGTTAGGGATGCCGTGGCACACTACGTGGTTAACTGACGTGCAGATCGATTTAGGAAACCCGTGATAGTCCAGTGGTGCTGGAATAGCATCCTGCTCATTGACGATATAATCGTGACAGATCTTATTGATCTCTTCGGTGGTTACGCCAGGCTTTACAAAGGGTTCGATCATTTCTAATACTGCCGCGGCCAGACGGCCTGCGACGCGCATTTTTTCGATCTCGTCCGGTGTTTTGATAGTGATGCTCATATAAACCCTTATTAATGTAAGCCTTTGGGGCGTAAGAAGATAGTTGTGCGATTGTAGCTAATTAACCACTCAAGAACAAAAAAACGCTATAAATAGATTATAATTCCTGCTTCAAAAGCGTTGGGATTTATGGTATAAAGTCGCGCTCTAAATTTGTGTAAATAAACGCAAGTTTTTAAATCCTCACATGTTACCGTCACATACCCTTGGGTGCCGCTTGCGGTTGGGGTATGGGGTGCATGGAAGCCTAACC
>JAIBDA010000163.1 GCA_024679635.1 Amphritea sp.
CTTAAAGTATCCTTAACAATATTGCTCTTATGTTGAGGTGCTTTTCTCGCATATCGTTAAAAATCATAACTTTACCTTTCTTTACACCTTGGTTACTTATCTTTCGAATGATTAATATTTAAAGTATATAGATCGTCATTCTAACGGAGTTAATCATGGATAGTCGTTCACAACTCACGAAAACCACAGTGGCATTGCATTGGATTATCGCTATCGCAATAATCGGCAGTCTTATTTTGGGTATGTATATTGAAGACCTGCCAAGGGGGACTGACAAGTTTGAACTTATGGGACTGCATAAATCAGTGGGTGTGCTGGTGTTGGTTATTGCACTGTATCGACTGGCTTGGCGTATCCGTAATCGCTTGCCTGAGCGTTTGACGCCGGTTGCCGCATGGCAGGAAAAAGCCACGACTCTGGTTCATATGATTCTGCTGGCGGGTACGGTGATGATGCCTGTTTCCGGTATTCTGATGTCGGTCGGTGGTGGTCACTCAGTTGCTGTTTTTGGATTTGAGCTGATTGCGGCTGGTGATGAGAATGAGTTGCTGGGAGAGCTTGGCCATGTCATACATGGTCTGGGAGGCAACGTTATGATAGCCGCAGTAGCACTGCATGTAGCGGCATCAGTGAAGCATCACTTTGTGACTAAAGATGGCACGTTGCAACGAATTCTTGGGCGCAGGGTTGTTTGATAGTTGATTGAGTAGCTTTTTTAGAAGGGGACCAAAGGCCGCATCATGCGGCTTTTTTTTATTTTTAATAACCGTTCTATCGCGTGAGGCACTGCGTTTTTACAGTAGGAGCTGATGGCAAAGTGAATCCCGTCTTATCATCTTTATAGTGAGTAACTTCAGGGCAGTTGTCAGGGTTGATATCCATGCCCAGGTTCAGCCCCCAGCCATTTTTGATGCTGGCTCCCTGTGTCGATATTTTATAACCGAAGATAGAACTGAACTCTTTATCAACCGCCTGGCGTGACTCTTTTTTCAGGAACAGGTGCCACTTTTCTGTGGAGCCAATATAGTGTGGCTGAACTTTATAGGCAGATAAAACCCGTACCGAAAGTTGACGAAAGTCTGTTATGGCCTGTTGGGTAACTGAAAGGCTTTCCTGGCTGTCTTGCGCGCTGACTAAATTACACTGGGTGGTCAAAATCACACCGAAAGCAATAGAAGGTATTCGTAATAACATAGGTTTAGACGGCATATATTTATACAACAAGTCCGGGACTTAATAGATTTTTGTCATAAGTTATGACTGCTTATAATAGGAAAAATTCCATTGTTTATAAAGCGTTATGATCTATTAACAGCTTATTGATCCTGATGGCTAGTTGTTGATAACCCTGATTATTAAAGTGAATAGGGTCTGATTTATATTGGCTGTTGCGCAATAGCTCGGCAATGATCGCAGGCTCGATAATCAGTTGATATTGTTCAGCTAGCTCCCGATACAGAGGTGCGCTATCAGAGAACAGCTTTTTCTCAGGCACCGCGACCAAAACAACATCGACATTCTGTTGTTGAGCTAACTCAATCATCTGCGCCAGGTTTTGCTTAAGCTGAGCTTTATCCCGGTTGCGGAGGATATCGTTGCCGCCCTCTAAAAGGATAAGCAGAGCAGGTTGGTATTGGCTGAGCAGTTCAGGCAAACGCTGCAAACCTTCGGCGCTGACCTCTCCAGAGACACCGGCGTTGATCACTTTACGTCCGCTGAGTTGTTGTAGTTGATGGGGGTAATCACCATCGCCAGTGCTGCCGACCCCCTGAGTCAGGCTGTCACCAAAGGCCAGTATGGTGCTGTCAGGCTGAAGATAGCGAAGCTCAATCTGCTCACTGCAGCCGCTAACCGAGATCAGCAGTACAAGTAAAATAACGCTAGCGATTATTCCACGCAATGCACTGCTCCAACGTTACACCGTTGCCACCAAAGATATCCAGGGCACTACCAATGGTCAGATCGACTTTGCCATTGGAGAGCTGATCGACCAGTTTCAGGTCTTCAAGTGAGCGGGCGCCGCCGGCGTAAGTCACTGGGATGGGGCAGGTTTCACCCAACAACTTAA
>JAIBDA010000103.1 GCA_024679635.1 Amphritea sp.
ACGGATGCCCAAGCCCCGTTATTATTATCCAGGTGAAAAGCCATATCGAATGATCTACATGGAAGATCCTTTTGGTAATATTCTGGAGATCTATAGTCATAGTTATGAGTTGCACTACGCATCAGGTGCTTATAATTAAGCAAGGAATAACAACCCTAAGCAGTCATGTGCATGGCTGCTTTGTTGCTGCAATGGGTGAGTGGCTTGCCAGTTTTTATCTCCGCTTTTGATCGAAGCCAAAGACACAAAAAAACCGCCAGATGGCGGTTCTTATCTTTACTTTTTCGAGCAAGGAAACGAGCTTAAATCGAAGCGACTGCTTTCTTTGCAATGGGTAACAATTCACTCCCATCACTTTCCAGATATTCCTTAATCTGAGCTTTCATCGAGCGGGCCCAAAACTTTGTCAGGTGATTCGCTACCATTTCGGCTTCTGCGGTTTCGTCGCCGATGTGGGTGTTGTTTTCAGCGATCTGGTTGGCCATTTTAATCAGGCTGGTGAGTTGATGATTTCCCATCTTTATATTTCCTTTGAATCAGGGGTATCAGCCTGATTGTAAATAACATGTCTGCCTGGTCTGGCGAACCCGATTAGATTTAATCCTGCCTGTTTTGCCAGGTCCAGTGCCAACCCTGTGGGAGCGGATACGGCGACCAGTGTACTGATGCCGCAACTGGATGCTTTGTGCACCATCTCGTAGCTGGCACGACTGGATATCAGAGCAAAGCCTTCACTCAGGTTGATGTTTTCGTACTGTAGTGCGCCCAGCAACTTATCTAGTGCGTTATGTCGGCCAACATCTTCTCTTAACAGCAGAATGTTGCCTTCATTGTCGCACCAGGCGGCACCGTGACAGGCCCCTGTAATATTCTGCAGAGGCTGTTTTTTAGTTAGCTGGCTAACCGCATTTTCAACCGCCGCCGGTGTTGCAGGGGGGAGGGCGGGTACCGGTTGTACCGGGCGGATAGCCTGTTGCAAAGATTCAGCTCCGCAGAGTCCACAACCGGTCCGGCCGGTGAGGTTACGGCGGCGCTTTTTAAGTTGCATGGACCGCTGGGTGGTAATCGACATTTGAATCTCGATGCCAGATGCCAGATTTTCCGGATCAGCCATCACCAGATCGATGGCGTAGATCTCTTCTGGCTTCCTGATAATCCCTTCGCTCAGACTGAAGCCCATTGCGAACTCTTCCAGATCGCAGGGGCTGGCCATCATGACTACGTGAGAGATGCCGTTGTAAATCATCGCTACCGGAATCTCTTCGGCAATACTGTCCAGAGCATCCAGGGACTGGCCCTTTTGCCAGCGGGTAACGGCGGACTGCTTATAGCAGCTTTCCACCGTCACGCTGACTTCAGATTCTTTCTCTGTAGGTTTTTTGAGTGCCATCTTACTTACCTGCAACCGCGGGCTCTTTTTTGCGTGCTTTATCCAGATAGCCTAGTTGTTTCTGGTTAAATTCGCGATAACGTTGCTGCCAGTCAGATGGTTCTGTCACTTTCACCGCCTGTACCGCGGTGACTTTATACTCAGGGCAGTTAGTGGCCCAGTCAGAGTTATCAGTGGTAACAACATTGGCCCCGCTGTCCGGATGATGGAATGTGGTATAGACCACCCCCGGTTGCATCCGGTCAGAGATTTTAGCACGCATCACGGTTTCACCGGCGCGGCTGGCAATACCGACGTAATCGCCATTGTTGATACCGCGATCTTCCGCATCCTGCGGATGTAGTTCCAGCACGTCTTCATCATGCCACATCTGGTTATCGGTACGGCGTGTTTGAGCGCCCACGTTGTATTGAGACAGAATACGACCTGTCGTTAGCAGTAGTGGATACTTGCGGGTTGAGCGCTCTTCTGTAGCGACATACTCAGTAATGGCGAAGTGGCCTTTGCCGATAGGGAAGCTTTCTTCGTGCATGGTTGGAGTGCCATCCGGCGTTTCGTCATTACAAGGCCATTGAATGCTACCCAACTGCTCTAATCGTTCGTAGCTGACGTTTGTAAAGGTTGGCGTCAGTTGAGCTATCTCATCCATGATTTCCGATGGATGGTTATAGTTCATCTCGTAGCCCAGCGCATTGGAGAGCGCCTGGGTTACTTCCCAGTCCTGCAAACCCGCCAGTGGCGGCATGACTTTGCGCACGCGGTTGATACGGCGTTCTGCGTTGGTGAAGGTACCGTCTTTTTCCAGGAAGGAGGAACCCGGCAGGAAGACATGGGCAAATTTAGCGGTTTCGTTGAGGAAGATGTCCTGTACCACCAAACACTCTAAGGAGCGCAATGCCGCCTGTACATGGTTGGTGTTTGGATCTGACTGGGCGATATCTTCGCCCTGGCAGTACATTCCTTTATAGGTGCCATCCAGTGCTGCATCGAACATATTAGGAATCCGCAGACCCGGTTCGTTATCCAGTTTTACACCCCAGACAGATTCAAACCGTGCTCTTACGACATCATCAGAAACGTGCTGATAGCCCGGTAATTCGTGGGGGAAGGAACCCATATCGCAGGAGCCCTGAACGTTGTTCTGACCCCGCAGTGGGTTAACGCCTACGCCTTCACGGCCAATGTTGCCGGTGGCCAGTGCCAGGTTAGCGATTCCCATCACCATGCTGGAACCCTGACTGTGTTCAGTGACACCCAGTCCGTAGTAAATAGCTGCGTTTTTAGCGGTCGCATAGATACGGGCGGCGCCACGGAGTTCAGCGGCAGGAATTCCGGTGATTGATTCGGTGTTTTCAGGTGAATGGCGTTCTTCACTGATAAAGCTGCACCATGCAGTAAAGGCTTCGGTTTCGCAGCGTTCAGCGATAAAGGCTTTATCTTCCAGCCCTTCGTTCATAATGACGTGTGCCATCGCATTGATAAAGGCGACGTTACTGCCAGGGCGCAGGGTCAGGTGGTGCTGAGTTTCTACATGGGGACTTTTCACCAGATCGATCCGGCGTGGGTCGGCCACAATCAGTTTAGCACCCTGGCGCAGACGTTTCTTCAGCAATGAGCCGAACACCGGATGCGCGTCGGTGGGGTTAGCACCTATTACCATGACCGCATCAGCGAACATGACAGAGTCAAAGGTCTGGGTGCCGGCGGACTCGCCCAGCGTGGTTTTCAGACCATAACCGGTAGGTGAGTGACAGACCCGGGCGCAGGTATCGGTGTTGTTGTTGCCGAAGGCTGCACGGATAAGTTTCTGTACCAGATAGGTCTCTTCGTTGGTACAGCGGGAAGAGGTAATGCCGCCAATACTTTCACGCCCGTACTGCTCCTGAATACCGCGCAGTTTGGTTGCTGCAAAACTCAGGGCTTCCTCCCAGCTAACTTCTTGCCATGGCTGGTCGATAGAGTCGCGGATCATCGGCTTGGTAATACGATCTTCGTGGGTAGCGTAACCAAAGGCGAAACGGCCTTTCACACAGGAGTGACCATGGTTTGCCTGGCCACCTTTATAGGGCACCATGCGGATCACTTCAGCGCCTTTCATTTCGGCTTTAAACTGACAGCCAACGCCACAGTATGCACAGGTGGTAACGACACTGTGTTCCGGCTGACCCGCATCAATAACGGTTTTTTCCATCAAGGTTGAAGTCGGGCAGGCCTGTACACAGGCGCCACAGGAGACACATTCGGAATCGAGGAAATCCTGGTTCTGTCCCGGTGAAACTTTAGAATCAAATCCGCGGCCATCAATGGTCAGGGCGAAAGTTCCCTGAACTTCGCTACAGGCCCGAACACAGCGCGAGCACACGATACATTTACTCGGATCAAAACTGAAATAGGGGTTGGAGTGGTCTTTCTCGGCATCCAGGTGATTCTCGCCTGAGAAACCGTAGCGCACGTCACGCAGACCGACTTCACCGGCAACATCCTGCAACTCGCAGTTACCGTTAGCTGGACAGGTGAGACAGTCCAGCGGGTGGTCAGAGATGTACAGCTCCATAATATTACGGCGCAGCTTACCCAGACGAGGGTTCTGAGTGGTGACTTTCATGCCTGCATCAACAGGCGTGGTACAGGAGGCTGGGGTGCCGCGACGGCCTTCAATCTCGACCGCACAGATACGGCAAGAGCCAAACGCTTCCAGATTATCAGAGGCGCAGAGTTTCGGGATATTGATATCCGCTACCGCCGCTGCGCGCATTACCGAGGTGCCCTCTGGCACGGTGATGGATACACCATCAACCTCCAGTGTGACCAGGTTTTCTGAAACACTGGCTGGGGTGCCGTAATCTTTGTCGTGATCGACGTTCTTAGGATCAAATATCTGAATCATGACCGGGCACTCCCTTTTGCTGCTTGCTTGGGTTGATTAAAGTCTTCCGGGAAGTATTTAACGGCACTCTGTACCGGGAACGGCGTCATGCCGCCCATGGCGCAAAGGGAACCATCGATCATGGTTTCGCACAGATCTTCTAACAGTTCCATATTGGCAGCCCGGTTATCATCGTTACGAATTCGGTCGATCACTTCCACGCCGCGGGTTGAACCGATACGACAAGGGGTACATTTGCCGCAGGATTCAGCGACACAGAACTCCATCGAGAAGCGTGCCTGTTCAGACATATCCACCGTATCGTCAAATACGACAATGCCACCGTGGCCTAAACCGGCGCCGATCGCCTGAAAAGACTCATACTCCATCGGGGTGTCCCACTGGCTTTCCGGCAGGTATGCACAGAGCGGTCCGCCAACCTGTACCGCCCGCATCG
>JAIBDA010000028.1 GCA_024679635.1 Amphritea sp.
ACCTGGTCGGCTATCGGGACACGATAAGGGACCTTTGGTTATTCACTGACAATGGCTTTAAAGAGGCAAGTGAAGGACAGGACATTAAGGAAATATCAAGAGAGCTGCTAAGCAAGGGCTTTTTGTTTCGAAATGACAAAATACGCTTCAAAAGCAAACACACAATTTCCGGAATGGGTAAAGGGCAGTTGCGCCTATACGCCATAAAAGGAGCAATACTAAATGATGACATTCAAACAAAAATGGGTTCCGCGGGATAGTGGGTTACAGCCAACATCTGTGGCCCTTCCAGCTAGCCCATTACCTAACCCACTAACCCACTACCAAAATTAGTAAGTTACGGAATGGGTTAGCTCCAGACCACGCAGCATTTAGGTATAACCCATTAACCCACTTATCCCGCTAAAAAAACACCAGATTGTTTATAGGGCAAACTGAGGGTCTCTGCGTGCCAATAGCGGACTGTAGTGGTCAACTGGATTTACCGCTTTGAGAGCAAGCCCCTTTTATTCCATTTTTGGCACGTTAATAGTTATTAACATGAATGCTTAGCTTTAATCTGACAAGTATGACACCAGTAAAGTTGCTTTGGCCTAACATCATACTGGCTGCACCTTCTTGCTATTCACTAGGACATTAGCTATTTTAGCTAAATTATCTAAGCTTTACTTCGGCAGGCAGAAATGAACGAAAACACCATCTACGAGCGTATCAAACAAGCGCTCTCCGAAGCCCCTCGCAATCAGTACACCGCTGAATTGCATCTCCAGATGATCAAATACGCCGATGAGCTGAAGAACATCACCGCTAAGGAGTTCTGTGAAGGCGTAGACCTGCGCCAGAGCTTCGGTACTGAATTCAGCAAGATGCGTAACCTGACTCAGCGCCTTAAGGCTGCTGGGCTCGACACCAATCGTTTATAGCCGACCAGATATAACAGATCACACGGACCCCTTATGGCCATTAAGAAAACTGCACTTTACTCCTCTCTCTGGTCCAGCTGCGACGAGCTTCGCGGCGGAATGGATGCCAGTCAGTACAAGGATTACGTACTTACGCTGCTGTTTATGAAGTATGTCTCCGACAAATACAAAGGCGATCCTTACGGGATGATCGCGGTCCCCGAGGGGGGCGGTTTCGATGACATGGTGGCGCTGAAGGGCGATAAAGAGATCGGTGATGAGATCAATATCATCATCAGTGCGTTGGCTGAGGAGAACGATCTCAAGGGCGTTATCGATATCGCGGACTTCAACGATGAAGACAAGCTGGGTAAAGGCAAGGAGATGGTTGATCGCCTCTCTAAACTGGTGGGTATTTTTGAAGGGATAGATCTCTCATCCAACCGGGCCGATGGTGATGACCTGCTCGGCGATGCCTACGAATATCTGATGCGTCACTTCGCCACCGAGTCCGGTAAGAGCAAGGGGCAGTTTTATACGCCCTCAGAGGTCTCTCGCATTCTAGCCAAAGTCGTCGGTATTCACGAAGACACGCCCCAGGATGCCACCGTCTACGACCCCACCTGTGGCTCTGGCTCACTGCTGTTGAAAGCGAGCAATGAAGCACCGCGAGGGTTATCGATCTTCGGCCAGGAGATGGACAACGCGACCAGCGCATTAGCGCGGATGAACATGATCCTGCACAACACGGCCACCGCCAAAATCTGGAAAGGCAACACCCTCACTTCGCCACAGTGGAAGGATGGCAACGAGCAACTGAAAACCTTCGACTTTGCCGTGGCCAACCCGCCGTTCTCCAACAAGAACTGGACCAGCGGCCTCAACCCCGCCGAAGATGAGTTTGGCCGTTTTGTCTGGGGCACCCCGCCCGAGAAAAACGGTGATTATGCGTTTCTATTGCACATCATCAAGAGCCTGAAGAGTACCGGTAAGGGGGCTGTCATCCTCCCGCATGGTGTGTTGTTCCGTGGCAATGCCGAAGCACGTATTCGCAAAAACCTGATCAAGCAAGGCTATATCAAAGGCATTATCGGCCTGCCAGCCAACCTCTTCTATGGCACCGGTATCCCCGCCTGCATCATTGTCATCGATAAAGAGCATGCCCACGCGCGTAGCGGAATTTTCATGGTCGACGGCAGTAAAGGGTTGATCAAGGACGGCAATAAGAACCGTCTGCGCAGCCAGGACATCCACAAAATTGTCGATGTATTCAATAAGGGCCTGGTACTCGAACGCTACAGTCGCATGGTGCCGCTCGCGGAGATCGCCGCCAACGATTACAACCTCAATATCCCGCGCTATATCGACAGCAGCGAGCCGGAGGATCTGCACGATCTGAGCGCCCACCTACAAGGCGGCATCCCCAACCGTGACATTGATGCACTGGGTGAATACTGGCAGGTCTTCCCCAGCCTGCGCGCAGAGCTGTTTGCCGATGATCGGCCCGACTACAGCAAAGGCTTAGTTGAAGCGGGTCAGGTGAAAAGCACCATTCTCAATCACAGTGAGTTCAAAACCTTTGCTACGCAAAGCCTTGAGCCATTTACCGCGTGGTGCGAACGCGCCGATCTGAAAGCGATACAGACCGGTGAAAAACCTAAAGCCATCATCCACCGCATCAGTGAAGACTTGCTGGAAAGCTACGCCCAAACGTCGCTGATCAGTAAATACGACATCTATCAAATCTTGATGGACTACTGGGCCGAGGAGATGCAGGACGATGTCTACGTGCTTGTACAGGACGGCTGGCAAGCGGGAAAAGTGTTGCGCGAGCTGGTGGTGAAAAAAGGCGAGAAACTCAAAGAGACGCCCGATCTCGTTATCGGCAGAGTGAAGTACAAGGCCGAGTTGGTCCCGCCTGCACTGATCGTCGCCCGTTTCTTTGCTAGCGAACAGGCCCATATCGATGCACTACAGATCACGCTCGACAGTGCATCCCAGGAGCTGGAAAGCTATATCGAAGATAATAGCGGCGAAGACGGTCTGCTGAGTGAGGCGCTCAACGACAAAGATAAGGTCACCAAAGCCACGGTGACGGCACGTTTGAAGCTAGCCACTGATCCCGAGGAAAAAGTCGCTCTAAAACAAACGAAGAAGTTGTTTGATGCCGAAGCCGCCGCCAAAAAAGCCCTCAAAGAAGCGCAGGACGCGCTGGATTTGACAGTGTTTAAGCAATACCCGCAGCTTAGCGAAGACGACCTCCAGACGTTGCTTGTCGATGATAAGTGGCTGGCGATCCTAAAAGGCAATATCGAAGCAGAAATTGAACGGGTTACCCAGCAGCTGGCCAATCGCGTCAAAGAGCTGGAAGAACGCTACGCAGAGCCGTTGCCAGCCATCAGCAAGTCTGTAGATAGCTTGAGCGACCAAGTGGCTGGCCACTTGAAGGCGATGGGGTTGGAGTGGGCGTTATGAAAGCACACCAAGTGGCTGAAGCCAGTCCTCAAGATTTGCTCGTGCCGGTTACGAGTGCAGCACCAGAAGGATACAAGCAAACGGAAGTTGGGGTTATCCCAGAAGATTGGGAGGCTATACAGCTTGGTGAACTTGTTGATATTTGTAGCGGTGAGAGCCCCTCAAAATTTCAGTTTTTAACCGAAGGGGTCCCATATTTCAAAGTCGAGCAACTTAATAATGGTTCAGTGTATGCTGAAATAACGCCATATTTTGTCAAGACGTCTAAAAAAGTACCGGCTGGGAGCATTATCTTCCCCAAGAGAGGGGCATCCATCCTATCCAATAAGATTCGAGTATTAAAACGCGACTCTTTTATGGATACAAACTTGATGACTCTGACTTGTTCACCAAACTTGAGCGAGCTTTATCTGTACAACCAGTTAACCTATAGAGGGCTTGATTCCGTTGCGGATACGACATCTATCCCGCAGATTAACAATAAGCACATTATCCCTTTTGCAATTCCTTTCCCAACGATAGAAGAACAAACCGTCATCGCCAATGCCCTCTCCGATGTCGATGCGCTGCTCGGCGAGTTGGAAAAACTGATCGCCAAAAAACAGGCCATCAAAACCGCCACCATGCAGCAACTGCTCACCGGCCGCACCCGCTTGCCGCAGTTCGCCCTGCGCGAAGATAGCTCACCCAAAGGCTATAAGCAAAGTGAACTGGGCGAGATACCGGAGGATTGGAATTGTGTGAAAATGGGTGGCTTGGCTCGAATTCAACGCGGTGCTTCTCCGAGGCCAATAGATAGTCCGATCTGGTTTGATCGAAATTCATCAGTAGGCTGGCTTAGAATTTCGGATGTTTCTAAAACGCGTAAGTACTTAACCGTAACTAAACAAAGCCTTTCTGAACTTGGGATCAGTAATAGTAGGTTTGTGCCTCAGAATAACCTCGTAATGAGTATTTGCGCCACTGTCGGCAAGCCCATTATTACGAGGAAAGATCTTTGTATTCATGATGGTTTTGTTGTTTTCAATGGCCTATCAGTGGATCAAGGGTTCATGTATTACATTTTGGTAGGCTTGGAAGATGAGTGGGGTAAACAAGGCCAGACAGGTTCGCAGATGAACTTGAATACTGACTTGATCAACGGGACATACGTAGCAATACCAGAGAAGCTAGAAGAGCAGACAACCATAGCAACCATCCTCTCTGATATGGACGAAGACATTCAGGCACTCGAGCAGCGCCTAGGCAAAACCCGCCAGATCAAGCAGGGCATGATGCAGCAACTACTCACCGGCAAGACAAGACTGGTATAAGGAAACGATATGGATATTGATGCGCAGGTCAGGAATATCACCAAGCTTAAAGACTACTTCTTCCTCGTCCCCGACTACCAGCGTGAGTATGTCTGGAAAGTTGATGATCAGGTTGAACAGTTTCTGGTAGACATCGACAACGAATATGAACCCGGTGCCAGTAACCAGAGCAACTATTTCATCGGCTCGATCATCGTGGTGCAGAACCAGTCCAAGCACGATGTGATCGATGGTCAACAACGACTAACCACCATTGTGCTGACCATGTGCGCCCTACGAGACCTGTTGCAGGGGCAAGAGCTGGAGAAAAGAGGCAACGAGTATCTCAAGAGTATTGGCGAGTGGCTGTCGGATTACGACATCGAAACCGACGAGAATCAGGTGCGCCTGGAGCTGCAGTACGAAGAGAGCAAGGACTATCTGTACCGGTTGATCTCGAGGGAGTCTTTCCTTGATGTAGAAACGGCGTCGATTCGAAAGATGCGGCAGGCTTATGAGCGCATCAAAACGCACCTTGAAGGATACCTCAAGGCGGGTATGGATCAGTTGACCGACTTTATCCGTTACTTTCTGACGAAGGTCGATCTGGTGGTGATTGAATCGGAGAACCTGGGTAGCGCACTCAAAATATTCGAGACCATCAACCAGCGTGGAGCGGGCCTTAACGCAATGGACCTGGTGAAAAACCTGCTGTTCAGCCAGGCCAAAGAATCCGACTTTGCCAAGATAAAAGAGAAATGGAAGGCAATTACCTCAAATCTTCAGCGCTGTGACGAAGAGCAAAGCCCACTGCGGTTTTTACGTTACTTCCTGATGGCTCGCTACCACAACGGCATCCTACGGGAAGACGATATCTACAAATGGATTATCTCCGCCGATGGCAAGAAAGCGCTCAAGTATGAGCAGCAGCCTCTGGTGTTCGCTAACGAGCTGGAAAAGTTATCGGCTCGCTACGCGGACCTGATTCAGGCTACTTGCTTGATGAAGGACGGCGGTAGCTACCCGGCGATTACTCGCATCGGGTTTATTAACAAGTACAAGTCACGCCAGCATCTTGTGATGTTGCTTGCTCTGGAAACCAATAGCCCCGCCCCCGTGCTGGACTACCTAGGGCAGCAGTTGGAGAGTTTTTTCTTTTTCAGTAACACGCTTGGCATACAGGCCAAAAACAATGAACGCCTCTTTGCACAATGGGCGAGTGAGCTGCGCGGAGCAAATAAGGAAGAGCAGATCAGTGAGGTCGTCGACCGTACTATCACACCTTATTTGAAAGAGCGCTATTCCGAGGTTAGGCAGGTGTTCAGTGGACTCTGGCACGGAGCTTACAACCCGTTATATCGACTGCGCTTCGTTCTGGGACGGATGGAAAACACGCTTCTCGCTCGGTGTAATCTGCCATTAAAAGGGCACGACTTTATCCAAAGTTTGCAGGTCGAACACATCCTGCCGCAGACGCCTCGTGATGGAGTTATTCCGAGCGACTATGCCGAATCCCAAGAGGATTACGAGAACTGCGTGTATAGCTTGGGCAACGTAACGCTGGTCGAGAGTGGCATCAACCAAGCGGTAAATAACTGTAATAATCTAGAAGGCAGCTGGTTTTCCAACAAAGGTGAGGAGTATGTGAAATCTGCCCTCTTGATGACAAATCTGCTGAACCATGATTACTCTGTTGGAAAAAACACGGCGATCAACCGGCTGCGTGATGAGTTGGCTTATAGTTTCTCTGAATGGAAAGCGGATGCTATCCAGCGTCGTCAGTCCATCCTTCTCGAACTGGCTTTAGATACTTGGCGGGTCAACGGTCAACGTATTGATCAGCGCATACCAATTGAGGTGACTGTATCGATTGATGCAGAAACAGTGGCATTAGAGTTATGATCTACATACAAGGTTACTGTGTCAGCTGAGCTGACGAATACATGGAGCGTATCGAATGCTAAATACTTTAGCGAAGCTACTTCTCGTTTCGACATCGCTAGCACCCTTGTTGGGTGCCGTCGCTGTCAACCAGATCTCTAGTGGTGTTGTATGGACCCATTGGATAGGGTGGCTCATTGCAGCAGGCCTGTTGGTATTTGTCTGTTGGGCCATGCTGATCTACGCCTCAAAAAACTCACAGAAACAACGATTCCACATCAAGGAGTTCGAGCGTAATGATAAGGAGGTTCTTGCCTTTTTGCTGGCCTACTTGTTGCCGTTTATTTCTGGTGAAAACTTGGCGTTTACCGAGCAGTGGCTGACTGGCACCTACATTATCGGCATCATCTTTTTGGCCGTGGCACACGCCGGTGTTATCCACTTTAACCCTGTTATGGGGTTACTTGGCTACCACTTCTACGCCGTGAAGAACGGCGACGGGGTGTCCCACTTGCTGATAAGTAAGAAGGAGCTGCGTCGCCCAGGGCAAGATGTTGAGACTGTTTGCCTGGCCCCTCACATCTACCTATCTCTACCACAATCTGGAAACCGCAATGCTGAATAACTTTCAACTCGCTGCAATTGTCAGGCAAGGCGGTCAGTCTCGTCTGCTTAAAATCCCGCTTCATCAAGGACTACAGGACTCTCTCGCCGAGTCTTGGTCTGAGCAATACGATGCTTTCGTTAACAACGTCGACGAGATTGCTTTTGATCCAGGCTATCAAGCAGAATTACATGAACGTTTTGTCTTGGAAAACTATGAGTTACCAGCGTTCATTGAGGGGGAAACCAGCCAAACGGTATCAACATTTGATCCCATCACCACCGATGACGAGCTGCTAGATGCGACCAAGGGAATCGTCGCTTTTGCGCAAGATAACCAAGGGCGTGAGCTGATTCTGTTCCAGAACTTTAATCGAGCCCATGTGATTCGCCCGGGACGTTTCCTTTTTTTGCAGAATAATACCTACGAGACTGTTGCAAGGGCTGGTTTGACCCTAGATGGAAAGCTCGGTGCGGTTTACTTTCCGGATGAAAGGAAGCTGGTCTTTCAGAGCTTCAGAACTGTAAATACCTATCTGCCTCTTGCCAATTTTTATGAGGAAGCCTCAGAGCAGGATATACGTAATGTTTTGAGCCATGAGCTACTTGCACCAGAAGACGCTGACGCGTTGGCGGTTGGCGCAAACCAGTGGTTTCGAAAGCGTTTCGCCATGTTAGGTGGCTCGGGTATATTAGATCAGTACACTGCTAGGGATATAGCGGCACATTCCCAAGGCTACGAAGTCGATGTGCAGATTAACGATGAGAAGATCGTTTTTCCCGCTGAGAAACATGAAGCCAAACGGCTTCTGCAGTTTCTGAATGAAGAGCTATTCCGGGGAGCGATTACCGAGACGCTTTATGAGACAAACTCGAAGCGTGAAGCGGATTAGATGATTGGCATGGGTGACGAATTTGAAGGATTAAGTCTATGAGCGACGTAGGTCAGCTAGAAACGAAGACACAAGATCGCTTGGTTGAGTTCTTCCAGCAGAAGCTTGGATATCGGTATCTAGGTTACTGGAAGCATAGAAAAAACAACCGGAATGTTGAAGTTGACCTCTTGTCCTCGTGGCTGCAAAAGCGTGGCGTTAGCGATGCCTTAATCTCGCGTGTATTCCGACAGCTAGACGCTGCGGCGGCATTGGGTGAGGGAAAGAAGCTCTACTACGCCAACAAGGACGTATATCGGCTGCTGCGCTATGGGGTGAAAGACAAGGAAGCAGCCGGAGAGCAAAAACAGACGGTTTGGCTAATTGACTGGGAAAACCCGGAAGCTAACGATTTTGCCATTGCAGAGGAGGTCTCGATCAAGGGCGAGAATAAGAAACGCCCGGATCTCGTGCTGTACGTGAATGGCATTGCGCTAGGGGTCATAGAGCTGAAGCGTTCTTCTGTCAGCGTTAGTGAAGGCATCCACCAAAACCTGGACAACCAAAAGAAAGATTTCATTCGTAATTTCTTTACCACCATGCAGTTGGTGATGGCTGGTAATGATACCCAGGGGCTGCGGTACGGGACGATTGAAACGCCGGAAAGATACTATCTAGAGTGGAAGGAAGAAGCGGAGAATCCCTATGAGCATAAACTGGATTTCCACCTCAGTCGCCTATGTAACAAGCAGCGCTTTCTCGAAGTTATTCATGACTTTCTGGTCTTTGACGCAGGGGTAAAGAAAACCTGTCGGCACAATCAATATTTTGGAGTCCAGGCAGTTAAGGCCCACATCGCGCGTCGTCAGGGCGGAATCATCTGGCACACTCAAGGCTCGGGAAAGAGCCTGACAATGGTCTGGCTAGCCAAATGGATTCGAGAGAATGTGCGCGATGCGCGTGTACTAATCGTTACCGATCGAACCGAGCTAGATGATCAGATTAAGAAAGTTTTTAATGGCGTTGATGAGGATATGTATCGCTCTAAGAGTGGTGCCGACCTCGTCGCTACGTTGAACCAACCAACACCTTGGCTGGTTTGCTCATTGGTACACAAGTTTGGACGACAGGGTGAAGGTGAAGACGAGGGTGCTGCCGATGCCCTTATCGAAGAGCTTCAGAAGGCTCTCCCCAAGGACTTTAAAGCCAAGGGCAATCTATTTGTATTTGTGGATGAGTGCCACAGAACCCAGTCAGGCAAGATGCACCAGGCGATGAAGTCTATTCTGCCCGAAGCGATGTTCTTAGGCTTCACGGGTACACCACTGATGAAGAAGGATAAGAAAAAATCTGTCGAGGTTTTTGGTCCTTACATTCATACCTACAAGTTCAATGAAGCGGTTGCCGATGGTGTAGTGCTGGACCTGCGTTACGAAGCGCGTGATATCGATCAGCATGTGACCTCCCAAAAGAAGGTAGACGATTGGTTTGAGGCCAAGACGCGTGGTCTTTCCAACCTGGCTAGAACGCAGCTCAAACAGAAGTGGGGCACCATGCAGAAGGTGCTCTCCAGTAAGTCTCGGTTAGAACAGATCGTAAGCGATATTCTGATGGACATGGAGACCAAACCTCGACTGATGGATGGTCGAGGTAATGCCATGTTGGTCTGCGCCAGTGTTTACCAAGCCTGTAAAGCGTATGAACTGTTTAATAAAACCGATCTTGCTGGAAAGGTAGCCATCGTTACCAGCTACCAACCTACGGCAGCCAGCATCAAGGGTGAGGAGACCGGTGAAGGGCTTACCGAAAAACTCTTTAAGTACGATATCTACCGCCGGATGCTGGCAGATTACTTCGAAACCACTGAAGCAGATGCTGCTGGTAAGGTAGAGCTGTTCGAACAACAGGCGAAGAAACGGTTCATAGATGAGCCTGGCCAAATGCGACTTCTTATTGTTGTTGATAAACTGCTGACAGGCTTTGACGCACCATCGGCTACGTACCTGTATATCGATAAGCAGATGGCTGATCACAACCTGTTTCAAGCTATCTGTCGCGTTAACCGACTTGACGGGGATGATAAAGACTACGGCTACATCATCGACTACAAAGACCTCTTCCGTTCGCTAGACAAAGCCATTTCGGACTACACCGCAGAGGCTTTCGATGGCTATGACAAAGAGGATGTAGCTGGGCTGCTCAAAAATCGCTTGGAGCAGGCCAAACTGGATCTGGAAAATGCGCTTGAGATGGTTCGCGCACTCTGCGAGCCGGTTAAAGCGCCTCGTGATACTCAAGACTACATCCATTATTTCTGTGGGGAGTCTGGTACCAATCAGGAGAAGCTGCCAGAAAAAGAAGGCTTGCGTCTGACGCTCTATCAGAGTGTGGCAAAGCTGCTGCGCGCGTACGCGAATATCGCTAACGAGATGCAAGAAGCTGGTTTCTCCCTTGCTGACATCGAAAAGGTTCGCAAAGAGGTGATTCATTACGAAAAGGTTCGTGATGAAGTGAAGCTTGCGAGCGGTGACCTGCTTGATATGAAGCGCTTTGAACCGGCGATGCGTCACCTTCTGGATATGTACATCCGTGCAGACGATAGCGAACTGCTGATGGATTTCGAAGAGCTTGGGCTGATTGAGCTGATCGTCGAAAAAGGGGTAGCTGGCCTGGATCAGTTACCTGAGGACATTCGTAAAAACCAAGAAGCGATGGCCGAGACGATTGAGAACAATGTTCGCAAGGCCATCGTGGACGAGAATCCAGTCAATCCGAAGTATTATGAGCAGATGTCTACCCTGCTCGAAGAGCTGATAGAGCTGCGTCGGCAAAAAGCCATTGAGTACCAGGAGTATCTGGAGCGCATAAGGGATCTGTCAAAGAAAGTGATCCGTCCAGAGGCGACTGCTGGACAATCCTATCCCGATTCCATCGATACCCAAGCCAAGCGTGCCTTATACGATAACTTCGGCAACGATGAAGTTCTGACAACCAAAATTGACAGTGCCATCCGCTACACGAAGAAGGCTGATTGGGTTGGTGATCGTTTCAAAGAACGGGAAATTGCCAACTCAGTACGAGAAGAAACCGCTGGCTATGAGGTCGATATCCAGAGTGTCATGGAACTCGCCAAAGCACAGAAGGAATACCAGTAGGTTCGTAAATGCAGATAGGTGAACTGTCCTTACAGGTTAATCGCAGGCCAATTAAGAACCTGCATATTAGCGTCTTGCCACCGGATGGCCGGATACGCGTATCTGCGCCAGATAAAATGACCGAGACCGCGATCCGGATGGCCGTCATCTCGCGTATTCCATGGATAAAAAGGCAACAAGCGGATTTCGCCAATCAGCCCCGGCAGTCCGACAGAGAAATGATTAGCGGTGAATGCCATTACCTTTGGGGTCAGCGCTATCGTTTGCAGGTAATCGAGCGTTCCGGTCGACATGAAGTGAGGTTGCTTGGCGGCAACCGACTCCAGCTTTTCGTTAAACCTGATACCTCAGTTAGTAACAAAATGCAGGTGTTAGCGGAATACTACCGGGCCGAGCTAAAGAGCCGGATCGAGCAGTTAATCGAGCAGTGGCAGGCACGAGTGGGCGCAACCCCCTCAAACTGGGGTGTTAAAAAAATGAAGACTAAGTGGGGTAGCTGTAATACTGACGCTGGTCGCATCTGGTTGAATCTCGAACTGGCTAAGAAGCCTCCAGAGTGCCTGGAGTACATTCTGGTTCATGAGTTGGTGCATCTGCTTGAGAGGAATCACAACGAGCGCTTTCGCAGCCACATGGATCGGTTAATACCTAATTGGAGAGAACGCCGAGACCTGCTCAACAGCATGCCATTGGCGTTTGAGCATTGGATTTATTAATCGTCTCCCCCACTGATAAGATTCAGAAAAGTGTCGGCGAATTAAAATTACCAGAAGCTTGATCGAAAGCCACCTTCACGACTTCCAGCTACTATGATTCTGACCACAAAAACACGTTAATCATCATTAACGTGTATATGTTATTTGATGAAAGTGGATTGAAAAGGAATCGCTAATGTCTTTTTTTGGCACTTATCAGTACTTACACAGTTACAAAAATTATGATTAATACACCCTCCCAAAGGCAAGACTAAAAAAGCATCAAAGCATTAAACCGACACTTCACGCGCGCGCGCGCTCGCGCGATACGTATCCTAACCATATCGTTGACAACTATAAGTGACTCAAAAGCAAAAGAGCCGCATCACTTAGGACATAACGTTAGAAACTAATGAACTTACCGTTAATTCAACTTAAGTAAGCATTAATCATTAGGGGGCCTATTTGGGGGCTCATCCATAAAGAATCACAACATAAATCATTAATTATCAATTACTTATAAAGCT
>JAIBDA010000145.1 GCA_024679635.1 Amphritea sp.
GTACCTATTATTCTGGGCCTGGTTCTGGGGCAGGTATTCCTGACTCGCTTCACCCAGGCAATGGGAGTTGCCAATGGTGATCTAAGCATCTTTATCAACCGACCGATCAGCCTGACTCTGTTGAGCCTGATCATAATTTCTATCGGCGTTTATCTATGGAGTACTTTTCGCTCTAAAGCACAACCCTGACACGATAAAAACGGGCACTCATTTGTAACTGAATGTAATGCCCGGTGAGCTACTATAACTAGATTACTAGCATTCATTCTTTAGTCTATTTTCATGAATATTACTTAATGTATTAACTTGTTTTAAGCTAAAAGTTGGCGTAGCCTAGTTTTTAACCAGAACATCAGATGCAAGATGGGTAACAGGATATGAAAACTAATCAGGTTATAAACCCCGCCGGGCTGTATGAATTTCAGCAAGAATCAATCAAGCTTCTGACAGGCGTATTGGGTGTTTCCAAAGCGGTCTCTTATATCGTTGATGAGCAAGCTCGCCCGATCTGCTACAAAACCTTTCATATGCAACCCTCCATGCATCGTGAATATATGGAAACTTATCATAAGCTTGACCCTCTGCATCCAACTCAGTTCTCTGAGCAGGACGCTACTGTGGTTAAAATGAATGATTTAGTTTCTACTCAAAACCGCTACAACCACCCCTACTACACAGACTTTATATCCCCCTGGGGTGTACAAGATATAGTTGAGCTGTTCTTGCGGGTTGAAAACCGCCTCGTCGCAGGCTTTGCATTGTTTATCTCAAAACAGCAGTCTGAACTACGCAGTGCTGATATCAATAAAGCCGAGCAGATTCACCGTTATATGCAGTTTTCTCTGGAACAGAGTTACGCATCGCCAAGACAGGCGCTGTTTGATCAATTCTGCACGGAATTTCAGCTCACACCAAAAGAGCGTATGGTCGTTCAACTAGTCGCTCAGGGGCTACCCAATAAGACCATAGCAAGCGACCTGAACTGTAGTCTGGCAACCATTAAAACCCATCTACAACATATCTTTGCCAAGCTGGAAGTAAACAGTAAAACAGAAGTCACTTCCCTGCTCTATAAGACTCACTAGAAGCCGCAAACTGCGCCCAGGGACGGGAATCCAGACCATACTCATCTCTTATTTCTTCCGCTACAACCACAAATTCACTTTATCTCAGCGCTATATCAACCATCCGGTTGATACCGGTCAAAACTGATCAATTCATACTAGGTTTATGACCGTAGCTTTACCGACAGCATTTCGCTTTGTCCCCCAATGTATAGCCACGGATTCAATAACAACAATGATCCGGAGTTAGTAATGAGTGAGAACACAAAAACTTTATGGAACCCGATGGTACATCCGGGTGTTCCAGGTTCGCACAGCACTCTTGAAATTATAAAAGGTGATGGTAACTACGTTCAAAATCGCGAAGGTGACTGGTTAGTTGATGGCGTTGGTGGTCTCTGGAACGTTAACGTAGGACATAACCGTACTGAAGTTAAAGATGCCATTAAGGCACAACTCGATGAGCTTGAGTATTTTCAGATTTTTGACGGTGTAACTCATCCACGTGTAAAAGAGCTTTCTGACCTGATCATTGAGATGACCAAGCCCGAAGGTATGGCCAGAGTAATGTATAGCTCTGGCGGTTCTGATGCTGTTGAAACAGCGCTTAAAATTTCCCGCCAGTACTGGAAAGCGATTGGTCAGGCACAGCGTTATAAGTTTATCTCTCTGAAGCAGGGCTATCACGGCGTTCATTTCGGCGGAGCTTCAGTTAACGGTAACACCGTTTTTCGAACCAACTATGAACCAACACTACCAGGCTGTATCCATATCGATTCACCGTGGCTTTACCGTAATCCCTGGAACTGTGAAGACCCTGAAGAATTGGGGCAATTGTGCGCTAAGCAGCTGGAAGCAGAGATTATCTTCCAAGGACCTGAAACCGTTGCTGCCTTCATTGCCGAGCCTATTCAGGGTGCCGGTGGTGTCATCGTTCCCCCGGCTAATTACTGGCCATTAATCCGAGAGGTTTGTGACAAGTATGGCGTTCTATTAATCGCTGATGAAGTGGTGACAGGATTCGGACGTTCAGGCAGCATGTTTGGAGTACGTGGATGGGGTGTCGCAGCCGATATCCAGTGTTTTGCTAAAGGAATTAACTCCGGCTATATCCCTTTAGGTGCAACCGTTGTTAATGAGCGAGTCGCAAAGGGCATCGAGAGTTGTGATAACTTCAGTGGCGCTATCATGCACGGTTATACATACTCCGGCCACCCTGTCGCTTGTGCCGCCGCACTGGCTTCTTTGAAAATTGTTAAGGATGAAGACCTTCCAGGTAACGCGGCCGTTCAGGGTGACGACCTGTTACGCAAGTTGGCAAACGCTTTGAGCGAGTTTCCATCTGTGGGCGAGGTTCGGGGTAAAGGCCTGATGGTTGCCATTGATCTGGTTGTTGATAAAACAACCCGTGAGCCTGTTAATCCAATGGATGGCTTTGCTAACCAAATCGCCGCTGTTGCCTTGCGGGAAGGCGTTATCGCCCGCCCTGTCGGCACAAAGATTATTTTATCGCCGCCTCTGACTATCGGTACTGAGGAAATAGACAAAATGGTTTCAGCACTATTACAGGGATTCACAGAAGTAGATAAATAATCTATCTCAGAATACCCAGTATCAGAGAGCTATTTATTAGATTAGCTAATGACTAGAAGACACTGATTGAGCTTAAGCCTGACTATAATCCGGTATCAATTACTTGATACTGGATTTTTTCCCTCTGAGCGTTACTTTCTCCAGCGCCCTTAACTCTTCATCAGCATAAATCTGAGCATTTATTCAGCCATGTTTCAGACAATCGCTGTAATATCTTCCAACATGTTAATTTGCAGATACCACTCTGATATCAATAAATACCAGATAAAACCCGGTATTTTCAAGCAGACAAAAGCTATAAAACCCACAATGTAAAAAGCAGCGTATTAACGCTACAAAAGAATGACTGAACATATGCTTTCATCTGTAGAATCAGGCTACAATCAGCAGAGATAGCGACA
>JAIBDA010000099.1 GCA_024679635.1 Amphritea sp.
CTCACGCTGTATAAACTTCAGGAAGTGATGGAAGGGGCGTTAGGATCTGTGGTTGACCCGTTGGTTAACGAGTATCAGGCTGAGCAGTTGGGCGCTCTGTCTGAGGACAGTTGATCGCTCTGCAAATGAACATCTCTGATGCGTTGGCTGTCGCAGGCCAGCTAACGGGGAGCAGTGACAGTCCTGAGCTGGATGTTGAGCTGCTACTCTGTCATATTCTTGAGAAAAACCGTACTTTCCTGTTTCTCCATCGTGACTATCTGCTGACAGCGGAACAACAGCATAGGTTTGAGGTGTTTATTCAACGTCGCCAGCAGGGGGAGCCTATTGCTCACCTGACCGGTAGTCGTGGTTTCTGGACCTTAGATCTGGATGTTAATCCCACCACGCTTATTCCCCGACCAGATACCGAATGTCTGGTTGAAAAAGCCCTTGAACTAATTCCCCATTCTGTAGCCAGAGTATTAGACCTGGGAACCGGTACCGGTGCTATCGCACTGGCACTGGCTTCAGAGTGTCCGGCCTGGCAACTGGTTGCTGTTGACCGGGTTGCCGAGGCGGCAGCATTGGCCGAGCAAAATCGTCAGCGGCTTGGGTTGAATAATGTGGCAGTGTTACAGGGCAGTTGGTTTGAACCGGTGGGTGGGCTGTTTGAGATGATCGTTAGTAATCCGCCCTATATTGATCCCCTGGATCCTCATCTGGAAAGGGGAGATCTGCGTTTTGAGCCGGTGAGTGCTTTGGTAGCGGCGGATAAAGGTCTGGCGGATATACGTCAGATCGCCACGCAAGCCAGGAGCTTTCTGACAGAGGGTGGCAAATTGTTATTTGAACATGGTTATGATCAGACCGCTGCGGTACAGCAGTTGCTGGCTGAGTTGAGTTACAGCGACATAGATTCAGCTCAGGATTATGGCGGCAATGACCGTATAACCTGGGCGATTTGGAAAGAAGAGAATAAACAGAATGTTGAATGATGAGCAGCTGCTGCGTTATAGCCGTCAGATTATGTTGTCTGAGGTTGATATTGCAGGTCAGGAGGCCTGGTTAAAGGCGTCGGTTCTGGTGATCGGATTGGGTGGTCTTGGCAGCCCTGTAGCGATGTATCTCGCGGCGGCCGGAGTGGGTCGGTTGGTGCTTGTGGATGATGATAGGGTCGAGCTGACTAACCTGCAGCGACAGATTGTACACCGTACTTCAACTATCGGTCAGTCTAAGGTGGGTTCAGCGAAAGCTGCGCTTGTAGAGCTGAATCCAGATACAGATGTGGTGGCCATTAATAGCCGCTTGGATGACGTGGCGTTGGCGAAACAGGTTGCTGAAGTTGATCTGGTCGTCGATTGTAGTGACAACTTTACTACCCGTTTTGCGATTAATGATGCTTGTGTGAAGAATAAAACACCGCTAGTTTCAGGTGCGGCTATTCGGTTTGATGGACAGGTCGCGGTTTTTGATCCGCGGCGCGAAGATGCCCCCTGTTATCGCTGTTTGTATCGAGAAGGGGATGATGAAAATTTAACCTGTTCTGAAAGCGGAGTGATTGCGCCACTGGTCGGTATTATCGGTTCAGTGCAGGCGATGGAAGCCTTAAAAGTACTGGCGGACGTTGGTCATCCACTGGTCGGGAAATTGTTACTTCTGGATGGGCGCCATATGGATTGGCGAACCCTAAAACTACGGCGAGACCCTGAGTGTCCTTGCTGTGGGAATAAAAATAATTAAAAGGAGCCAGATTCAATGGAAGTCATTCGTCAGATTCTAGAAAAAAGTAAAACCATAGCGATGGTGGGTGCCAGCCCTAAGTCCCACCGAGCCAGTAATCAGGTGATGCATTTCCTGTTAGCTAAAGGTTATAACGTGATTCCGGTAAATCCGTTTAAAGCGGGTGAGCAGATTCATGGGCGGGAGGTGGTTTCCTCTCTGGCCGATATAAAAGAACCTATTGATATGGTGGATATTTTCCGTAGTTCTGCAGAAGCGGGGGATGTGGTTGACGAAGCGATTGCCGTGAATGCGAAGTCGATATGGATGCAACTGGGGGTTATCAATGAGCCTGCTGCTGAAAAGGCTCAGGCGGCCGGACTTAAGGTGGTGATGGATCGCTGTCCTGCTATTGAGATTCCCCGACTCTGAGTTACTCCTCTGCTTCTCAGATGAGAAGATACTCTGATATAGCGATATTTTCTGCTATCACCCTGATAACATCGATTTATGCCGCTAATGCTTCTGAATTCAGGAGCATTAAGCTGGTGTCTAATAGCTTATCTACTACAATTACTGGTTTTTACACTATTGGTTTTTTTGATTAAGGGTGAATAGAGATGACAATTGAACGACAGGAGATAGGTCAGCGAATGAGTCGGATCGTGATCCATAACGATACCGTTTATCTTTGTGGTCAGGTAGCGAAAGATGCGACCGCTGGAATCAAAGAACAAACTGCAACTATGCTGGAAAAAGTGGATGCGTTTTTAGAGCAGGCTGGTAGTGATCGTGAGCATATCCTTTCTGCGACGCTGTATATCCGTGATATGAAAGATTTTGCTGGTATGAATGAAGTCTGGGATAGCTGGGTGCCAGCGGGACATGCTCCGGCAAGAGCTTGTGTTGAAGCGCGGATGGCGCGTCCAGAGTTGCTGGTCGAAGTGTCTGTGGTTGCCGCAATTAAAAAGTAAGCATCATCTGTCTTATTTTCAGATCATCGGCTAGCCGCTTGGCATAGTCGGTGATCTCTTTACTGTACTCCTCAATTTCCAGTGCTTCTGATAACTCCGCTCCACTATTTATTAACATCTGAATAAGTGCTTTATTCTCTTTCTGCATTGCCAGCATTAGCGTACTGCGGCCTTGCTTATCGCAATGGTTAAGATCAGCTCCGTTTTCATTTAGCCTGCTAAGATGAAGCATCAGGCTGGCATCAGTACAAAACTGGAAACAAGCAAAGAGTGCGTGGTCTGGGGTCATATCAGGGTAGATTAAAGGTGCGTCAGCCTGAAGTAGTACCGTCATTAGCGGTAGGCTTTTAGACGGATGTTTCAGCGCCTGATAAAGCAGCGGTTCTGTCTGACTGGTGCTTAGGTCGCAACCCGCTTGTAGCAGATGCTGAAGTGATCTGGCCTGCCCCGAACTTATGGCGAGTTCGGTAGCATTGAGTTTTTGCTTATCGAAATCAAAAAGGTGTTCGTTTATTAAATTGGGATCCAGCTTACTAAACTGCTTTTTCAGTGTGATTAGATCCGCTTCAATGATCGCCACTTGTAGTTTTTTCAGACTGCGTTTAGTAAAGAAACTCATGCGCAGGCGGTCGCTGTATCTTTCCAGATCAGCTGGCGTAGTGGTTTGACCGCCAGCACAAACAGAGTTACCGCTGCAATCCATTTAATGATCATAAAGCCAGGGGAGTCGTGATGAGCCAACGCTGCGCCGACTGATAACATCTGCTCGCTTAGAATCGCGTCAGTAGCCAGGCCTAATAAAACCGCGCAAATGCTGATGCCAAAGAGGTATAGAATAACAGCGCGAATGCCTAGCTCGCGGCTGAGAATGCCTATGGATGCGATATTGGTGGCGGGGCCTACCAGCAGAAAGACCAGAATAGCGCCTGGAGACATGCCGGCGGCCAGTAGTGCGGCAGCCAGGGGAGTGGAGGCTGTTGCGCAGATATAGAGCGGTAGGCCAACAACCAGCATGAGTAGCATCGCGGTCAGACCGCTGCCCCACTGACTCAGGCTGGCAGGCTCAACCAAGGTGGCAACCACTGCGGCGAGTATCAAACCGATGCTGAGCCATTTGGAAATGTCATCGAGGATGTCTACGATGGCAAATTGTAGTCCAGCAAAGATGCCGGATTGCTGAGATGGCTCGCTCTGCTCAGGGCTGCAGCGAGTAACGGGTTTCTCTGTTTTGCTACAGCAGCTGGTAGCAGGTTCCTCTGTTTTACTACCGCAGCGAGTAACGGGCTTCTCTGTTTTACTACAACAGCTACTAACCGTTTCCTTTTTCTCGCAGCAGCCCGCCTCTTTTTTTTCAGCTACCGCTTTTGTAGAACAGCCTCTGCTGTTTTCGTTGTTGTCGAACAGTAAAATCATGATGCCGCTTACCACCGCGCTGATTATGGCCGATATTGGTCGGATGATAGCCATAACAGGCCCTAGCAGGGCGTAGGTTACCGAGATTGAATCAACGCCGGTTTCTGGCGTGGCAACAAGAAAAGAGACTGTCGCGGGTTTTGACGCGCCGGAGCGGCGCAGGGCTATTGCAGTGGGAAGTACGCCGCATGAGCATAGAGGTAGCGGGGCGCCGATCAGGGCAGCCCGGATAACCGACCCGACTCCGTTACCACTAAGCCACTTTTCCACCAGAGAACTTGGAATCCAGCCTTTCAGGATTGCTGCCAGAACAAGACCGAACAGGAGCCATATGGCGGTGTCGAGAAACAGGTTTAACAGGTGGTCGAAGAATTCAAGCAACATAGTGCTACCTTGTATATCAGATACTGCTTATTTTACTCTTCCTTAAGCCAAATTCCAGAGTCGTAGCAGGTAGATACCGCTACTCAGTGTGACGATAGAGCCGATAGTCGTGGTTAAGATAATATTAGCAGCTAACTGTGCATTACCTTTCATCGCCTTTGCCATAATAAAACTGGCCGCTGCGGTAGGGCAGCCGAACAGGATGAACAGGATGCCCAGCTCCTGTCCTCTTATGCCGCTTATCCAGGCGCCGCTGGTCAGTATCAGGGGCATAAGGATCAGTTTAATAAGGGTGGCCCAGCTGGATTCTCCAGAGGTGTCTCTCAAGCTTCTTAGATTCAGGGATGCCCCCACGGCAAGCAAGGCGAGTGGGAGCGTTAAATTGGCGAAATAGTTGCCAATCTTGTCAATGGCTGTGGGTAAGCCCCAATCGAAATAGGAAAAGGGGAGTGCCAGTAACACCGCTATGATTAGTGGGTTACGCGCGATCTCAATCAGAGGCCGAGTGAGATTTAGTCCATTCTGCTTTTGCATTGGTAGCGAAAGAGCGAGTACTGAAAGGGTGTTGTACAGGGGAATAACGCAGGCCAGCAAAAGAGAGGCTTGAGCAAGCCC
>JAIBDA010000023.1 GCA_024679635.1 Amphritea sp.
AAAAAGCGGTAGCCATTAAGCTCCGCTTTCTTCTGTAGCCCCCGTTCTAGGGCCGTTGATACTTGATTGTAGACAAATCAAGTAATGGTACCAGTGGCCGGACTCGAACCGGCACGCTTTTGAAGGCGGGGGATTTTGAATCACTTGCAAAGCTTTGTATTTCCATAGATTTACATAGATAACGTTGGCTTTTTAAAAGGCCAGAATTGTAGACTGTTGGATAACCTATGATAGTGCTGTATAGCTAAGCGCACAGAATCCGCATAGGGAGCCTTTTGCTGATACAAGTTGCTGAATGGATGCCCGATGGATATAGACGATCCAAAGCTCGCTGAGCTAATGAAAAAGACTGCACACAAGCCCATTGCCACCACCACAGAAGCCACCTTTCCTGATATATCCGACATCGAATTCTCACACGACTTCAAGTCAATCAATCCCGGTCAGGAATGGAAGTTTAACTACAGTGCACTAGATCTAGAAAAGCTTGCCAGTCCTAAAAAGAAACGGGGTCGAATAGACACGCTGAACATACCGATCATCGCCATCGATACCGAGTACGTTCTCCATGAAAACGGCAGGGACAACAAGATCCTCTGTTATACATATGCAATCGGGTTTGATGAAGACTACTGCACCGGCATTATCGAGACGAAATCCGGTGCCAAATCAGACCGTATCAAATTAGCATCGTTATTAATCACTGCTATAGAGCAGGCGATCGATGAAGATATTCTGGAGTCGTGGCCAGAAGCGGTGATACTGGGAGCGCACTTCCTGCGGGTTGATCTTTTTACGCTGTCAGACGCATTTACAGACATAAAAACAAAAGTCGCTGGCGTCAATAAGTCAGTGGCAAGTGTGGAAGGCGCTTATGGGGTTGATATAGATGAAGTCAAAGATCGTGTCGTTCGAAAGCATGAGTTCACTCGCTCCGATAGAAATAGCAAAAAGCGCAAAATCGATGTCGTTTTCTACGACAGTATGCTGTTGGCACCAGCAGGGAAGGGGCTAGCAGATGTAGGAAAATTGGTAGGCAAGGAAAAGATCCCAATCCATAAAGATTACAGTATAGAAAAAATGGATGTGTTTCAGCGTGAACAGCCTGAGCTATTCAGAGAGTACGCTATCAATGATGCTGAGATTTCTTACCTGCACCTCCTGAAAATGACCTACTTTGTCATAGACGAGTTAAATCTCAAATCACTACCCTTCACTATCGGGGGCATGGCAACGAAAGCGTTCTTAAACAATCTAGGAGAAGATTACAGGAAAGCATTCGGATTTACAGAGTTGGTAAAAGAAGTCTGGCCAAAGAACGGGGGCAAACCCCGCACAGTTAGAGGGGATGCGCCTGTGCCAGCTAGAGCCATACTGGAAGCATTTGCCGTGGAGTGCTATCACGGAGGCCGTAACGAGTGCTTCATGACAGGGCCTACCGAGGTGGATACATGGAATGACTATGATGCTCCATCCTGCTACGCAGTTACACTCACTGATTGCAGGCCGCTGAATTACGATGCTATGCGTATGGTTACAGAGCCAGAGCTGTTTACAGGCGATGTTTGCGGCTTAGCGAGGGTAAAGTTTAAATTTTCAGAAGATACACGTTTTCCCTGTCTTCCAGTTAAAACAGAAAAGTACGGACTCTATTATCCACTGGAAGGTGAATCATACTGCACGGCACCCGAGATCAGAGTTGCCCTCGATATGGGGTGTGAAATCGATATTTTGCAGGGTTTTATCATCCCATGGATAGAAAAAGAAAAGGATATATTCAGTAACTTCATGGAACTGGTAAGGAAAAAGCGCAACTTTCATTCGAAAGGTGGGTTTGAAGAAAAATTGTGGAAGCAACTTTCAAACAGCCTGTATGGTAAATTAGCCCAGGGCCTCTCTGGCAAGACAGCGTTCGATGTGGCTAAGGGTATAAGCAGCCCAGTTCAACCATCTAAAATAACAAATCCGTACTTCGCAGCCCATGTAACCGGGCTCGCCCGCGCGTTGATGTCAGAAATGCTTAATGGCGTACCAGTGAACCGGGAAGTAGTGAGCGTCACTACCGATGGTTTCCTGACCAATGCAGAGCTGAGCGAGATTGAGCTAAACGGACCTATCTGTAATAAGTTTAGGCAGCTCTACCACGCAATTGACCCGGATGGTGGCGAGATACTTGAACTGAAACACCGTGTTAAACAACTTATAGCGATGAAGACGCGTGGCCAGCTTACGGCAATAGAAGAATACGACTTCGAGCCTGTAATAGCTAAGGCAGGGGTTCAGGTACCAAGGGATGAGGAAGATCAGCATAAATTCATGCTGGATTTATACCTGAATCGTTATCCGGATCAAAAAGTACCGTATACATCTTTAACATCAAGTCGCCAGCAGTTTCTTTTTAACCGAGATATAGTGAATGAAACCAAAGAGGTGCGGTTGAATTTAGAGCCTGACTTCAAACGTGAGCTGGTCAATCCGCGTATGGTCAAAGTAGATAAGGTAGAACACATAGCATTTGACAGCGTTCCACATCGAAATAGAGAAGCTGGCGAATTTCGCCGAGCACGGCTTGATCATTGGCGAAAAGAAAATTGTCTGAAGACAATGGGCGACTGGAATGATCTGGATGAGTTCATCAAATTATCTATGCTGACTCAAGGATCAGCAGTACGTCCAGGCAAGAACGAAAAAGCTGATGAGTTTTTCCGGCGTCTATTCCTGCGGGTTTATGCGCAGGAGCAGTTAAATATCACCCGCAAGTTCACTAATAGGAAGCTTGCCGCTGTATTGTCTTTAAGAGGGTACCCCACTAAACCAAGCCAGCTTGGTTATGCGAAGAATGCTGTGGTAGCACTGGGCATTGTACCCGTTACAGCAAGGACTATCCGCCTGCTCAGGGTATTGCTGGATGAATTTCCGGAGTTCGATTACGAGCCGATGTTTGTCGAAGGTCAGCGACCAGAGATACAGGAAAGGCTACAAAAACTTGCAGAGGCAGAAACAAAAAACGGCCCATAAAGGGCCGTCATTCGGATGCGGTGATTACTTTGCTGTCAGTAGTCTGCCTTACAGGGCAGTTTCATGCTCAACAGCAGGTTGTTCAATTACAGAAGCCTGTTCAGCCTCCACCTCAGTATCTACATCATGCTTATTGCCAGATGCAGCAGTATTCCCATCAGCGCCTTCACTGGTAGAACGCTGCGCCGGTTTACCTCCTACAGCCAGACCGTAATCAGCCCAATTGATCTGTTCAAAATTTTCACCCGACTTCGCTGCGAGCAGGCAATCTGAAATCTTCATGCTTATCTCGCTTCGTAGAGTTGGGTCTGGTACTTCCACCCAGCACATCAGGTTGTCACCCCTTACCATCGCAACCCCTTTATCGGTCGGTGTAACAACATCCACTAATAAAAGGTTTGCAATCCCGTCAGGGGTTCGCAGCATAGTGTTTATCTTCTTTCTCGCCATAATGTTTTGCTCCTTTAAAAATTATAAATAACCACCGCATCAATGATTACTTACCAGCTAAAGGTCCTTCTAGTAGGTCTGTCAGGCTCTGAGGACCCTGTAGCTTGACCTGCTTTTGAGCGTTTTTAGCTACCCGCTGTTCATCCCATTTGTCGCAGTCGGATCGGCGGAACCGGATCTGGCTGTTATCGGAATCACCCATCTTGAAGAAGGGAGGTAGTGACGATGGCGACCGTGAGCACAGTGTACTCACAGTACTGAGCTTCATTTTGTAACGGTCTGCTATATCCGCTTTTGTTAAAATTTCACTACCAGTCACCATGTCAAAACCCCTCTGTCGTTCAAGATGTACCCATTAGGCCTGACAATTTATCCGTGTCAGATTCGATTTTGGGGAAATTAGGGATACCGTTAGTGAGTACTGATGCGGCACCATTTACTGCTTCCATTAATCGGGGCTGTTGATAGAACGCATAGCGGCTGGAGGTGGTCTTCACGTCACCATGACCAAGCAGCTTGCTACTACAGTGAATATCACCGGTATGAGCTAGTACCGCTGAACTAAAGCTCTTACGCAGGCAATGAATGGTCAGGGGTTCTAGCGAAAATCCAGGTGTCACTTTGTAATCAGCTCCTGTTGTTGCAATACCCGCTTGTTTACAGATTCTTCGGAAGGCCTCGACCGGATAAGCAATATGTCCAGACTTGCTACGTGAAGAAGAAAATAAGAATATGCTCGTGTTATCAGATAACGCTAAGGCTTTAGATAATACCCACCGCCCCTCATCAGACACTGGAATAACCTGCTTTTTACCTGACTTCGTTTCACTGAATGTGACGGTGGAAAGGTCAGGTGCGAGCTCTGATTTCTTAATCGATATGACGTTACCGATGCGGCCACCGATAAAGATATCTAAGAGTAGTGCCAGACAATGCGGTGAATCCTGCTGATTCAGCAAAGCAGTAATGAAAGCAGTTGCTTCATTCTGCGTAAGAATACGCTCAACAACATTGTTCTCAGGCAGTAACTCAATCACCTTACAAGGATTATCGTGACGGATACCGAACTTCTGCGCTAATGAAAATGAACGGTGGATAACTGCCCGTACACGGTTACGGCTCGCATTCGATAAGCTATCAGGTAGGGCATTCATGACCTGAAAAAGATTGTAAGCCTGAATACCTTGTATCAGTCGGTCGCCAATAGCGGGGCCAACATGGCGCTCATAAAGGGCCTGAGTGCGTGCCCAGTGTTTATTGTGCCGTTGAGCATGTGGCAGGTGCAGTTCATAGAAGAACTGGTTGTAGGTTACCCGGCTAAAATCAGGTCCTGTAGCGGCTAGTTCGCGCTTTAAGAACTCATCACCCAGTCGTTCGAAAGTGGCTAAGTCTAAGAATGGATGTATACCCAGAGTCTGGCTCTTACGACGATTACGGACATTAGTCTTCACACGCAGTGAAACTTGATGCTTACAGATCACTATTCGTAGGTGGCGCTTCCCAATAACACGGTATTCAGTGTCCTGGTCATCCTTTCGCGTCGCTGATCCGATCGCTTTCTTTGTCAGTTTGATGTCATAGATCATCACGTGCTCCTCATTAAAAGTGAAACACGTGATTGGGCCATGTTATTGTTCTGGAACTGATTAGGAAGTGGGGAGATTAGGGAGAATGAATGGGCCGTATAGACAGTACTGAAGCACTGAAGCCTCATGAGATAGCGCTGCGAAAATTGTGCATGAACGAACAAGTACATGATTTGATACTGACAACGCTAGGGCTCGGTGAGCGGCCCTTGGAAGAGTTCCACGATATGCTCTCTACGGGCAAAGTAAAACAGCTGGATGAGGTCTGTAGCCACTTCACGCCTGATAATTTCCTCCAATTGCCAGAGATTGAACAGGAATACGAAAGCAACAGAGTCCTGGGCCAGTGGGTGCGAGATGATGAGTATCTTAGTATCAGTGATGAGAACGGTTATACGCAGAAACTGAATGACGCCGTGCAAAAAATCTACCCTGATTTCATGGGTAGTGAAGAGACAATCCCTGTCACAATTCTACTCCCATCATCAATACGACAGGATGAAACAAAGCTAGAAGGAGCGACCTCTGAGTGGGACTTTATCACGGTAAATAATTTTGACTTCACGCCGAAAGAACAGGGACTTTTTGCGGAGAATACCAATAAGAAATCAAAAAGAGCAGCTTCAGAACAACTAGCCAAAAACACATTACCACTGAGGCTGTTCTTCGCATTTAAGTTCCTTGGACTGGCCGACACCCAGCAGTCTGCCCGGAATGGTAGCCGGATATTCTGGGAATTAGCTCGCTCTCTTCACTTAACAGATCAGTTCGATTTGTTGGATTGCAAAGAGCTAAAAGCATGGGGCAAAGGCTATAAGGAAAAACTAAAACTTATAGAGCAGCTGCATACCCAGCAAGTAAAGGTGCGAGAGCTAGGTAATTACTACAAAGCTGATAGCGAAGCGCAGATACGCCGCAAGCGGGTCCGACGGGATGAAATCCAGGGCAAGATAGCCGAGATAGAAAAGAAGCTCAGAAGCCTCAGGTCAACACTGCCAAAGTCATCACCACCGGAAACTAAAAACTCGTTTTACTACACGATTCCAGGAACGTTCTTCAGGCAGATGGGCCGGCATAACGATAACGATAACGATAACGATAACGATAACGATCAATCAGTTAATTTTCCGACGCTGACGTTAAAGAAAAAAAGCAGTCCAAAATTTACTAGCGTTCGCCTAGGTCATACAAAAAATAACGATCCAACTGCACTGTTAAGAGACACAGATAAGATGCGCCTGATGCTCTGCTACCTATGTCCGATGACAAGCGGAACTGCGATCACTTTCAACGTAAAGCGATCGGAATACAGGGGGAGTAGAAAGTCGATGGGCATCACCTCACCAACATTAATACTGCCTGAGATTTGGTCGGAGCTAGCGTTGGGGTTAAAGCAACACAACAGTAATAGCGATGTGCCTGCTATGAGCGATGATGATTACACAGAAGGAAGTCTGAGAATGGATTTTACATCAGCGATTCATAGTGATTACCTGACTATGCAAGGCGAGATACTAAGGCAGTTGCCCACGCTAGAAAACGAAAAAGCGACCGAATTTTGAATATAACTGCATATACCCCCTACGACACTGTTCAAAAAAGATATAACGCATTGAAAATCATATAGTAATTAAATTTACGTTGGCCTAAAAATAGGCGGGGATAGGGGCCGGATAGCAATAATTCCGGTATTAAGTTCAATCAAGATAACGCCTGCGGTATTCTAGGCATCCACCTTAGGGATCAGGTTAAAGAAGACACTACATATGGCTAAAGCAGCAAGCAAAAATCAAAAAGGCTTCGAAGAAACACTCTGGGATTCAGCTAACAAGCTACGTGGCAGCGTTGAGTCCTCTGAATACAAGCACATCGTACTCAGTCTTATCTTCCTCAAGTTTATCAGTGATAAGTTTGAAACCCGACGTCAGGAGTTGGTAGACGAAGGGCAGGAGCAATACGCGGACATGGTTGAGTTCTACACCATGAAGAACGTGTTTTATCTGCCAGAAGAGGCGCGCTGGAACTTCATCCTAAAACACGCCAAGCAAGATGATCTGGCGGTAAAAATCGATACAGCACTTCATACGGTCGAAAAGAACAACGTAGCTCTGCGAGGCGCATTACCAGACAACTACTTCTCCCGTCTAGGGCTGGATACCAGCAAACTAGCTGCTCTGATTGATACGATCAATAATATCCAGACGATGGCGAATGAGTGCCATATGACGGAGCAGGATCTGGTAGGCCGTGTTTATGAATACTTCCTAGGTAAATTCGCTGCCAGTGAAGGTAAAGGCGGTGGCGAGTTCTACACGCCTAAGTCAGTGGTAACGTTGATCGCTGAAATGATTGAGCCGTATAAAGGTAAGATCTACGACCCCTGCTGTGGTTCAGGGGGGATGTTCGTCCAGTCGATCAAGTTCATAAATAGCCACAATGGCAACCAAAAAGACATATCGATCTATGGTCAGGAATACACCAACACGACCTATAAACTGGCTAAGATGAACCTAGCTATTCGCGGGATTTCAGGAAACCTCGGCGATGTGGCTGGAGATAGCTTCTTCAAGGATCAGCATCCTGATCTGAAGGCCGATTTCATCATGGCTAATCCGCCGTTTAACCAGAAGCAGTGGCGAGCGCCAACTGAACTGGTTCATGACCCACGCTGGGCAGGATACGAAGTGCCACCGACCAGCAACGCTAACTATGCTTGGATTATGCACATGATCTCCAAGCTGAGTGAGAATGGTACAGCAGGCTTTGTGTTGGCTAACGGTTCTATGTCATCTAATACCAGTGGTGAGGGTGATATCCGTAAGCAGATCCTTGAGAACGATCTGGTGGATTGTATGATCGCGCTACCAGGCCAATTGTTCTATACCACCCAGATCCCTGTCTGCTTATGGTTCCTCACGAAGAACAAACAGGAAGATGCAGAGCGAGGTTACCGTAGCCGTATCAACCAGACTCTATTTATCGATGCCCGTAACATGGGCACTATGGTAAGCCGTGTCCATAAAGAGTTGACCACGGAAGACCTTTCAGAGATTACCCGTACCTATCATGCATGGCGCGGGGAAGAGGGTAATGGTGAATACGAAGATAAGGCTGGATTCTGCAAGTCAGCTACCTTCGATGAGATAGAAGCGAATGACTTTGTACTGACTCCGGGGCGCTATGTAGGTGCAGCTGAAATAGAAGATGATGGTGTCCCATTTGAGACTAAGATGGCCAAGCTAAGCCAGACCCTCTACAGGCAGATGGATGAAGCAGAAAAGCTGGACGTGGTGATACGGAAGAATTTGGAGGTGCTAGGGTATGGGAATTAAGTGGGCCACGGAAAGGTTCGGAAATCTCTACGCTTCCCCTTCTAGAAACGGGTTAACTAAACCTTCGAGAGTTCGTGGAGAGGGTTATAAGTTCATCAATATGGGTGAAATATTTGCTTATGACAGGATGATGAATATCCCATGTGAGAGAGTACCTTTGACGGAGAAAGAACAGGAAACCTCCCTGCTTGAAGAATCAGATTTATTATTCGCCCGGCAATCATTGGTTCTGTCAGGAGCAGGTAAGTGCTCTATTTTCCTCGGTGATGATGAGCCTGTAGCATTTGAATCCCACCTCATTAGGGCAAGACTCGACCAAAAGATAGTTAATCCTGAGTTTTTGTATTACTTCTTTAACAGCCCTCATGGACGGGCTGAAATGTGGTCGATTATTGAACAAGGCGCAGGACAAGCAGGAATTAGAGGCTCTGACCTCGCAAAACTGAATATCCCAGTCCCTAGTTTACAAAATCAGCAGGCTATAGCCGAAACTTTATCGATTTTGGATGACAAAATCGAACTCAACCGCCAAATGAACGTAACCCTAGAACAGATGGCACAAGCCTTATTCACAAGCTGGTTCGTTGATTTTGATCCGGTGATTGATAACGCATTGGATGCGGGTAACCCGATTCCTGAAGAGCTGGAAGTCAAAGCTGAACAGCGTAAACAACTCCGTGAAGCGGCTGCGAAGGGTGAGATAGAGATCCCAGCACTGCCTGATGATATTCGTGTACTGTTCCCAAGCACGTTTGAATTCACTGAGGAGATGGGGTGGATTCCGAAGGGATGGGAGGGAGTACAAGCCAAAGATTTGTGTGCCAAAGTTCAGAATGGATCTACACCCAGAAGGATGAATTCAGATTATTGGGAGGATGGGTCAATTAACTGGTTTAAATCTGGGGAACTTTCAGACTCAGTCCTCCTACAGTCGGGGGAGAAAATTACCGAAAAAGGTCTTCAAGGATCATCATGTAAATTGTGGCCTGCAGGGACTGTATTAATAGCTATATATGCGGCTCCAACTGTAGGTCGATTAGGGGTGCTATCTGAGCAAAGTACCTCTAATCAGGCTTGTACAGGGTTGGTTCCATTAGAAAACATAGGACCTTATTACATTTTCTATACCCTATTTAATGCAAGGGAATGGTTAAACACGATTGCCGTAGGTGCTGCACAGCAGAATATTTCAAAAACAGTAGTTGAGACTGTCCCTTGCCTAAAACCAAGTCAGGGGGTACTAGACAGGTTCAATGAATTTGCCGTGTCTATGTGGGCCTCTATTGATTCCAACAAACACCAAGCCTCGCAACTAGAGAATCTGAGAAATACTCTGTTGCCAAGATTGATCTCTGGTGAGCTCCAAATTCCAGATGCAGAGAAGCTTGTAACGAACATACTGAATTAAAAGGATGTAATTATGAAATTCACCGAAGCCAAACTGGAAGAGGCCATCATCGAATTGCTGGAGCAGCAGGGCTTCCCCCATCAACATGGCGGTGAACTTTCCAGATCTCTACCAGAGGTACTAATCAAGGGTGATCTGCGTGATTATCTGGTGGATAAATACGCCAGTGATGAGATCACGGAAGGGGAAATTGGCTCGGTGATTCGCATGGTAGAAACCCTGCCTGCGAGCGACCTGTACGATAGCAATAAGTGCTTCATGAAATGGTTATCGGACGGCTTTCTACTGAAGCGTGAAGACCGGGATGAAAAGGACTTATACATCCAGCTGATGGACTACAGTGAAGATGACAAAAACATCTACAAGGCTGTAAACCAGCTGGAAATTGAAGGGCCTATGGGTGAGAAGCGGATTCCCGACGGCATCCTATACATTAACGGCTTACCCGTGGTGGTGTTCGAGTTTAAGAGCGCCATACGTGAAGAAGCAACCATCCATGATGCTTATGTGCAGTTAGCTACCCGCTACCGTCGAGATATCCCACAACTGTTTGTTTACAACGCTCTGTGTGTGATCAGTGACGGCGTGAATAACAAAATGGGTTCTCTGTTTGCGCCTTACGACTTCTTCTACGCATGGCGTAAAGTCACGGGTGATGAGTCAGTAGAGAAAGAGGGTATCGATTCTCTGCTAACAATGACCAGCGGCCTGTTTGATAGGGACCGCCTGCGTGATGTGATCAGGCACTTTATTTACTTCCCGGATACATCAAAGCATGAAGTGAAGATTGTATGCCGATACCCACAGTATTATGCAGCTAATAAGCTCTACCAAAACATCAAAGAACATAAAAAACCGGAAGGCGATGGTAAGGGCGGCACCTACTTCGGTGCCACGGGATGCGGTAAAAGTTTCACCATGCAATTCCTGACACGCTTGTTGATGAAGAGTGTAGATTTCGAGAGCCCTACCATCGTGCTGATTACAGACCGTACCGATCTGGATGATCAGCTATCCATGCAGTTTACCAATGCTAAAGGTTATATCGGCGATCAGAATGTTATCAGTGTAGAGAGCCGTGAACACCTCCGGGAGCTATTAAAGGGCCGTAATAGTGGTGGTGTCTTCCTGGCAACCATCCATAAATTCACAGAAGATACTGAACTCCTGACTGACCGGGATAATGTCATCTGTATATCGGACGAGGCACACCGCAGTCAGGTAAACCTGGATCAGAAAGTTCGTGTTACTGAGAGGGGCGTGAAGCGCACATATGGCTTTGCAAAGTATCTCCATGACTCACTACCTAACGCGACGTTTGTAGGCTTCACAGGCACACCAGTGGATGCAACGCTGGATGTGTTTGGCCAGGTTGTCGATGCCTATACCATGACGGAATCTGTAAATGATGAGATTACAGTCCGCATTGTGTATGAAGGCCGCGCAGCTAAAGTAGCGCTGAATAATAGTAAGCTGGACGAGGTCGAAGAATACTACAAACAGTGTGCTGAAGACGGCTCCAGTGAATACCAGATAGAAGAAAGTAAGAAGGCCGTGCTTAACATGAACTCTATCTTGGGAGATCCTGACCGTATTCAGGCACTCGCGAAGGACTTCGTGGAGCATTACGATAATCGGGGAGCAGAAGGTGCAACGCTTCATGGTAAGGCCATGTTCGTGAGTAGTTCACGCGAGATAGCTTATCAACTGTATCTCGAACTGAAGAAACTGCGCCCTGCGTGGTTCGACGTACTGGAGTGTGAAGAGAGTTGTCAGCTCACAGAGAAAGAGCGTAAAGAGATCAAACCATCGGAGCGGATCAAAATGGTGATGACCCGAGGCAAGGATGACTGTAAAGAGCTTTACGATCTACTGGGCACCAAAGAATATCGCAAAGAATTAGATCGCCAATTCAAGAATGAGAAGTCCAACTTTAAGATCGCCATCGTCGTGGATATGTGGCTGACAGGGTTTGATGTACCCATCCTGGATACTATGTACATCGATAAGCCTGTTAAACGTCACAATCTGATTCAGACAATCTCACGAGTGAACCGTAAGTTTGAAAGTAAAGGCAAGGGGCTGATAGTCGACTACATCGGCATCAAAAGCCAGATGAACAAGGCACTGGCGCAATACTCCAAAGCAGAAGAAACCAATTTCGAAGATATTAAGCAGTCCATCATCGCCGTGAAAGACCATCTGGATTTGCTGAACAGGATGTTCCACACATTTGATATCCAACCCTACTTATCAGGTGAATCATTAGCACAGCTTAACTGCCTGAATGCAGCCGCTGAATTTGCCATGCTTACCGATAAGCAGGAAAAGCGTTTCATGGCATTGGTGAAGCGTCTGAAAGCAGCTTATGACATTTGTTGCGGAAGCGAAGGGCTGGCTCAGGATGAGCGTGATCTCATCCACTTCTATATGGCTGTACGCTCGATCGTATTCAAACTGACTAAAGGTGATGCACCAGATACCGCCCAGATGAATGCAAAAGTACGGGATATGATCGCTGAGGCATTAAAAAGCGATGGTGTGGAAGAGATCTTCAAGCTAGGCAGCGAAGGGGAGTCCGAAGTCGATATATTCAGCGACGACTACCTGGCGAAGATTAACAAGGTAAAACTACCGAACACCAAGATCAAACTGCTACAGCAGATGCTGGCAAAAGCGATCAGCCAGTTTAAGAAAACTAACCGTTCCCAAGCAATAGAATTCTCCAAGAAGTTCAAAGCGCTGGTTGAAAAATACAACGAACGTAAGGAAGAGGATGTATTGGTAAGTGAGGTGCTGGAAGACTTCTCTGACGAAATTATTAACCTTTATGATGACTTGCGGAATGAGCTGAACTCATTCGAAGATATGGGTATCGATTTCGAAGAAAAGGCCTTCTACGACATCCTCCTCGCCCTGGCTGTGAAGTATGACTTCCAGTACCCAGAAGATAAGCTGATAGAGCTATCGAAAGAAGTGAAGCAGGTCGTGGATGATAAGGCTAAATATACGGACTGGAGTCAGCGCGCCGATATTAAAGCGGAGCTGAAAGTTGATCTGATCATTATGCTGGCGAAGCATGGATACCCACCTGTAGACCGGGATGAGGTCTATAAGGATATCTTCGAACAGGCAGAATCGTTCAAAAAACATAGGATGCAATCTGCTTAAATTTTAGTCTGTGGTGCGTAGCCACAGAAACTGACTTTGACTGCAATTTACGCCTGAAAACACCCAACAAATTGTTATAGCTGCCGGAAGAACCCCGAATGGTTTCGAATGGCATTACGACAACAGAATTGGAATTTTCAGGTGCCAGCCATGACCCCCGTTCACTACAAACTGACAGACTCACAATACATTAGCGATCTGGATATTCAGATCGATCCGAACCATTACGTTACCCATCTAAGTGCTGATACCGGCATGGGGAAATCATCTTGGATAATGGATGTTCTATGCAAACAAGGCAACATTATCTTCGCAGTCCCACAGCGGGCTCAGATCACTCAGTTGAAGGTAAAATATGGTAACCGTAAGGATGTTGAGTTTATCTACGGAGGTCACTCTGAACTGAGTGAGAATCCATCTAACATCATATGCACTTACGATCAGTTAGCAGCTATACAGGCAAAGGTCTTCGGCAGTCACTATATGCTGGTTCTCGATGAAATCCATAAAGCCTATACCATCGGTAGCTTCCGACCTTCCGCTGTAGCTAATATTATCGATGCAATCCTTGAACATCAGTTTTCCAATGTAATCACCATGAGCGCAACCTTTATGCCCGAGCTCGTGCCTTATCAGATTGATGCATGGCTAGAGGTGACTAGAACTACTGAAGTCGAGCGTGATATAGAGCTACAGCTGTTTAGAAGCCTCCCATCAATGGAGGATGCGGTTATTGCTAATATCGAAGCGAGCGATACTGGACCCACCGTCGTACGGATCAACAATAAGAAGGACATCATTGCTTACCAGAAAGTCATGGAAGGAAAGGGGTTGAGATGTCTGGCGGTTAATCGAGATCTTCAGAAGAGTGAGTCTGTATCGATGATGCTGGAAACTGAAAGTATTGCTGAATATGACGTAGTACTGACTACAAGCCTGATGGACGAAGCCATCAATATTAACGATGAGCAGATCAATGAATTAATCGTCTTTAACAGTAAGATTCACCCTGAAGAGTTGAAGCAGTTTGTCGGTCGTTTTCGCTTGTGCAATCCATCTATAAAAGTGTGCATCCCGGAATATATGATCGGTGGAAATACTCGTGATTTAGAGTTGATTAAGCGATCAAATGTGAATGTTGTAAAAGCCGCCAAACAGCTCGCTGAAGTGATTCTGCTCGATTGCGATACGTTGCAAACAGTCCGTAAGGCGAATGAAACATTGAAAGCGCTCTTTGGCTTCGAGCCACTGAGGATACGTCACTCAAATATCGTAGCTAACGATGCTGCAATTATGGCGAGCTTATTCGAGGCGGATACTCGGCTTTGCTATCAGAATATCGCCGGGCTGAAACAAGCCTTGGGACAAGTGTTTTCTGAGCTAGCGTTCAAAGTTACTGAGATTGATGCTGGATGCTCCAATGAAGGAGCTAAAAGACTGGATGACGCTTTCGCCTCAATTGCGGATCAGTGGTACGACGCGCTGGATAACTGTAAAAACGCTGTTACTAAGGAAACTGCTCGTTTAAAGCAGACAGGAAAATCCTCAGAAGATGGCGTGCTTATCCTGGCATCGCTGGGAAAACAGTTTTCAGTAGAATCACTAGAATGCGGTATCTTGCAGCAATGGCACGACCTTCACCGAGATGTAATGGTTGATCTGTGGGAAGCTTTCGATGCCAT
>JAIBDA010000012.1 GCA_024679635.1 Amphritea sp.
AACCAGCTGGTTTGATTCGAGCCTGTTTTTTGGCGACAAACGTCGGAGCCTGCGACGACGGCCCGAAGGGCAAGCGCGTAGCGCGCAGTAATCCAGTACGGCCCACCACTTCTTATAAATAGCCACCGCAGGGTGGTTTTTTTATGCCCAAAATTTATGGCGCGGATAGGATGAGAACCAGCTGGTTTGATTCGAGCCTGTTTTTTGGCGACAAACGTCGGAGCCTGCGACGACGGCCCGAAGGGCAAGCGCCTGGCGCGCAGTAACCCAATTCGGCCTACTACTCCTTTGCACAAGCCGCTACGCTTGATTAGAGATTAGGCGGTTTTTTTGTCTCTGAAATTTGTGGAACTGACTATCGTAGTCCGCTTTTGATCTAACTTTCTTCTTCTCGATACTCTATGCCGGTGATCTCGTACCAGGTTTCGTTACCGTCGGGGCGCTGGATGTAAAACTCATCACCGAGATGCTTTTTTAGTAGTTGGCGCGCCATAGGGGAATCCATACTGATATATCCAGTGATATCGCCGATCTCATCCGGGCCAACAATGCGGTAACAGGCTTCCTTGTCGTGTTCATCCAGCACTGTCACCCATGCACCGAAGAAAACCGTGTTGCGGTCTTCTGGTAGTCGGTCGACAACGGTTAGTATATCCAGTCGTTTGGATAGGTAGCGAACCCTTCCGTCGATCTCCCGCAGTTGCTTCTTACCGTAGATATATTCGGCATTCTCGGAGCGATCACCCTGCGCTGCTGCTTCTTTAACCGATTGAGTGATTGCCGGACGTTTCACCTTCCACAGGTATCTCAACTCATCGTCCAGACGCTTTGCCCCAGGGGCGGTGATATAGGGTGATTTAGGTTGGCCTGGAGGTCGATAGCGTCCCATCTTAGGATATTAGCTCTCAGAAAATTTTAAAAAACGGTCGTTGAACCGGCATAGGTTGATTCTACTTTAATTCGTATCAGAGGGCCCGGGAACTCGTGTATGGAAGCCGCTTTCTGAAGAGGAGGGGGAGTGAAAGCTACTATAAGTGGGTATTTATTTAATCAGCCGCGTTCATTCTCCGCATTATTGGGTTCCAAGTACCAAGGTTGAATATGCTAGATCCTACTGCGCTGTTCAGGGGCTTGGTTTTGATCGTCTAAGCCACCGATAATCCAGGCTCTGAGTGATTAAGCGGTGATCAGTAACAGGTTGAGAAAGTATCCCCCAAATATCAGCATCAGGAATAGTATCAGAGCGAGTATTAGCGGTTTAGGCCCCGCTTGTTTGATCGTGTGCCAGCGGGTTTGCAGACCCAGAGCGGCCATCGCCAGTGCCAGACAGAACTGGCTTGCGAGCTTTAGCAGGTTGAGCAGAGGCTCAGGTAGCGCCACCAGGCTATTGATACCTGTGGCAGCGATAAAACCCAGCACGAACCAGGGTATGATAATGTTTCGGCCCGATGTGTCGGTGGCAGTTCTGCTAAGGTGCGAGCTTAGTAACAGAATGAAAGGTGCTAGCATCATCACCCGAATCAGCTTTACTACCACGGCGGTTTGCAGTGTTTCTCCGCTGATCGCTTCACCGGCGGCAACGGCTTGCGCCACTTCATGTACAGTGCTGCCGATATAGATACCGAAAGCCTGCTCGCTCATTCCAGAAAACTGATAGATTAGCGGGTAACTGAACATCGCCAAAGTGCCAAACAGTACCACTGTGGCGATGGCGACGGAGACATGTTGCTGCTTTGGTTTAAGTACTGATTCGGTGGCCAGAACTGCTGCAGCGCCACAAATAGCACTGCCCACAGAGGTCAGAATGGCAACATCTCTGTGTAATTTAAACACGCGTACGCCAATCCATGTACCCAGGCTGAAGATAGTACAGATCATTAGCGCATCCAGCAGTAGAGCCTGCCAGCCCACAGCGAAAATCTGCTCCATACTGAGGCTAAAACCGAACAGAACGATACCGCTGCGCAGTAATCTTTGTTGGCAGAATAGCGTAACCCGGGTGTCGCTATTGCTGAGGGGGCGGTGGTCGAAGTGTCCCCAGATCATGCCTATGAGAATTGCCAGGGGTAGTGCGCTCAGACCGAATTGTTCAATGGCTTCCAGGCTGGATAGTCCGATCGCGAGTGCGGCAATAATCGGCAGTAGCATGAGTCTGGACATAGTCGCGGCCTTGTTCTGTGCTGGTGAATCAGATTGATATGAATTGTCGGGAACAGGGCTATCTTCCATTTTCTACATAGTTAAGTAAAATGGATGTTTTTAACGTCTAATATAAGAAAAACCGAACAATGAGTCTGTCCCTGAAACAACTGAAAATCTTCGAGGCTACCGCCCGTCTGGGCAGGCTGACTGCGGCTGCCGATGAGCAGGCGCTGAGTCAGTCGGCTGCCAGTCAGGCGCTAAAAGAGTTGGAATCGTCGCTCGGGTACCGCTTGTTTAACCGTAGTGGTCGTGAACTGGTCATTACCGACCTGGGTCAGGATGTGTTGCCGCGGGTGCGCGATATTCTGAGTAATGTTGAAAGCCTGAATGCACCCTACAGTAGTGGTGTTAGCGGAGCGTTTCGGGTGGCCGCCAGTGTGACTATTGCCAGCTATCTGTTTCCTGCAATCATGGCTGACTTTTTGGCACGTTATCCTGATGTGGAGCCGGATCTGCAGATCAATAATACCGGTCAGGTTATCGAGCGTTTAGAGAAGCAACAGGCGCATGTTGGCCTGATAGAGGGTCCGGCTTCTCACCATCAATTACAAATTATTCCCTGGCGCGATGATTCACTGCAGATCTTTTGTCACCCCAATCATCCGTTGGCGCAACGGGGCGTTCTGAGTATCGAACAGATGGCTCAGCAGCGCTGGATTCTGCGTGAGCAGGGTTCAGGTACGCGCGCGGTCTTTGACCGGGCGATTCAGCAGGCTGGTGTGAACGTTAATACGGTGATGGCGCTCAATCGCCAGGAAGCAATTAAACAATCGGTAAAGGCCGGCCTTGGTATCGGCTGTCTGTCCCAGTTAGCGGTTGTAGAAGAGTTAAGACGGGGAGAGTTGGTTGAGCTGGAAACCTCGCTTGAGCTATTCCGCCAGTTGTCGGTAGTGGTGCGTCCTGAAACTCGCTCCAGCAAGTTGGTACAGGCTTTTTTGCAGCTGTTGGGTATATAAGCGGATAAGGTCATGGCTGGCCGATAAACATCTTTTAAATACCAGAAATTACTCAATAAATTGACCTGCTGGCCGAAGTAGAAGTAGTCCTTACTTAAAACCGGTAGAAAGATCGATAATGCAAATTGAACGGATTGAACAGCGGATAGAAAGCTATACGTCGTCGTTGGCCCATGCGGTTAACGAGGGGCGGGGTGCGCAGTTTTCTATGCTGTTAAGTCTGATCAATACCGCTGAGGATCTGGCGCAGAAGAAGCAAACTACATCTAGTGGCTTTAGTCTGCCGGAAGCCCAGTCGCTTGAATACCCAGATCCGGATAGCCTCTACGACGGCGCCGTGGTGGAACGATTGAATACGGCAGTTCATGATGTGCATCAGGGTGACTTTGCTTATTTGCTAAGCCATATTGCGTTTAAGACCGATACACCGACAAATATTTCGACCACTGAAGATCATTTTGCCAGAATTGGATTAGCGTCTGCAGGACGATTGATGCTGGATGAAATTGACCGTTCGGGTCAGCAGTTCAGCGCCCAGGCTTAAAGGCTATATAGATCCAGCTGGAATCAGGTTCGCCACTGAATTTTTTCACTGTTACCCTGTTCTATCTTCCACCACTCATCAGGGTCATCACCGGTACTCCAGCCGCTGGCGATACAGCGAATCTGTGTGTCCAGTTCCTTCGAAGCTTGTATTGCGCAGTCCAGGTCTTTAATCCATGGGGTTTGATCTGAATTAAACCAAATGCTGGTCCAGGCTTTGCCAGAAACTTTCTCGTGGACCATGACTGGAATTTCCTGATTGTTCATCAGGCCTATGAAATGGTGTATCTGTCCCTGTGCAAAGTCCCGTTTAAGGGGCTGGCAGTGAGTTTCAAGCCATTCGGTGATCCGCTCCAGAGAGCGGTCTTTAACATAGATCTCAATATCGGGGTGGCGCTGCTCTTCAGTCATGGCTCTGATCAGGTCGTTTGGTGTCGGTTAATAGAAAACGAAAAATTCGCAGGATGCTAAGGCTAATATAGCCGAATGCGGCGATGATTACCCCGCAAATTGCTAAAATCAGGCCGATCAGTGCGATCAGGTCCCGCTGCAGACTGTCCAGTAGCAGGAATTGAGCGAGGATAAGGATAACAAAGCCCAGCAGAAAGATACCCAAACCAATCAACAGAATAATCAGGTTCTGTTTGACTTTATCTGCGCGACGAATCAGGCGCAAGCGCAGGTTGTCTCTTAAGCGGAGCTTAGCCATCGTTCAGCGTCGTTTAAAACGGGCTAATGACACGTCCAGCGTTAGCTCTAAGCTGTTTAGCTTAGCTAAACGATCACGGGCTGCCTGATTGATGCGCCAGCCATGGGGGGTCATCGCCAATAGCTGACTGATCTGAATTTTATCTGGCAATGTGAAGGAGTATTTTACCGGTTCCGTGGACACTAATTCGAACTGTTCTCCCAGCACTGACTCAGGCTTAAAGCCGGAGTGGCGTACCTGGTCATAAATGAGGTCTCGTAGTTCTATCAGGTGATCTTCGCCGGGATAAGCTATTAGCAGTTCTGCGCCCGGTTTCAGAGTTCGGCTGAACTCTTCTGGCATCAGGCGGCTGAATAGGACGGTTAGCAGATCCAGAGAAGCATCAGCAACGGGCATCCGTGCGCCGGAGGCAACCATCCAGGTGAGCGCTTTAGTTTGATTGCAGGCGGCTTTGACAGCGTGCTTTGAAATATCCAGCCCGGCTAACTGATAGTCGGTCCCGGTCAGCTCAAGTTGCTGCTGCATTCGATGGGTGTAATAACCTTCGCCACAGCCCATGTCGAGGATGCGGGGTGCATCTTGTTGAACGGCTAAACCTACCAGCCTTTCAGCAATAGTATCTGCCAGAGATTGATAATGACCCAGTGCAAGGAATTGGCGCCGTGCCTGTACCATCTCTGCATTGTCGCCGGGATCTTTAGAACGCTTCTGGTTTGCCAGTAGCAGATTCCAGTAGCCCTGCTTGGCAGCGTCGTAACTGTGCCTGTTAGGGCACTCCAGGTGTTTCTTGTCCCCTTGCAGGGACTCCAGACAAACGGGACAATTTAGTTGGAAGGTCATGATAAGTTACCGCACCAGCAGGCGAGCCATGATGTTCTCATACAGTGATGACAAGGTGTTGAGGTCATCTGCTTTGACTCGCTCGTTCACCTTATGAATAGTGGCATTAATTGGCCCCAGTTCAATAACTTGTGCGCCCGTTGGGGCGATAAAGCGTCCATCTGAAGTGCCGCCAGAGGTGGAGAGCTCTGTGTCTAAGCCGGTGATCGCTTTAATTGAATCAACGCAAGCCTCGACCAGATCGCTCCGCTCAGTAATAAAGGGGTTGCCGCTGAGGGTCCAGTTAATATCGAAATTCAGGCCGTAGCGATTAAGGATTTCATAGGTTCGCGCTTTGATCTGATCGGCGGTTACCTCGGTGGAAAACCGCAGATTAAACTGTACATCGATATGTCCGGGAACCACATTGGTTGCCCCGGTTCCGGCATGAATATTGGAAATCTGTAAGCTGGTCGGAGGGAAAAATTCATTACCTTCATCCCAGATTTCAGATGCCAGATCGTTCAGCGCAGGCGCTGCCAGATGGATTGGATTTTCAACCAGATGTGGGTAGGCCACATGGCCCTGCACGCCCCGGATGATCAAATCGCCGCTAATTGAGCCTCGGCGTCCATTTTTGATTACATCGCCGACTTTTTCTGTACTTGATGGTTCGCCCACGATGCACCAGTTGATCTTTTCGTTACGGGCTTCCAGGTGGTCTATGACCCGGGTAGTGCCATTCACAAAAGGGCCTTCCTCGTCGCTGGTAATGAGCAAAGCGATAGAGCCGTCATGATCAGGATGGTGCTCAATAAATCGTTCCAGTGCCGTCATAAAGGCTGCCAGGCTACCTTTCATATCGGCAGCGCCACGGCCGCAGAGAAAGCCATCCTGGATAATCGGATCGAAGGGAGGGTGATCCCAGTTCTCTTCCGGTCCGGTGGGGACTACATCAGTATGGCCTGCAAAGCAGAATACCGGCCCGGTTGTTCCCCGGCGAGCCCAGAGGTTAGTGACCTCTTCAAACTGAAGGCGTTCGATATGAAACCCCAGTGCTTCCAGGCGTTCGATCATTAGCTCCTGGCAGCCGCCATCTTCAGGGGTCACTGAGCGACGGGAAATCAGCTCTTTGGCGAGCTCAATGGTAGGGGAAAGCGAAGAAGAGAGTGGCGACATTGGATTTACCTTAAAGCCGGATGGCAATGGGTGGAAGCATAAATAGGGGCTGCAATCTGCAGCCCCTAATAACTGACAACCGCTTAGTTGTGAGCGTGTAGCTCTTCATTCAGTTCGATCGCAGACTTGTTAGTCTTTACTTCAACGCGACCGGACTGTGAATTGCGGCGGAACAGTAAGTCAGGCTTGCCTGCCAGTTCTGCAGCTTTTACTGTGCTGACTTCATTATTCTGATCATCCAGCACCGTCACTTTAGAGCTGGCAGTAATATACAGCCCTGCTTCAATAGTACAGCGATCACCCAGCGGCAAACCAAGACCGGCATTGGCACCCAGCAGGCAGTTTTCGCCTACAGAGATAACCACGTTGTTACCACCGGACAGCGTACCCATAGTCGAGCAGCCACCACCCAGATCAGAACCGTTGCCAACGACTACGCCAGCAGAGATACGACCTTCAACCATGCTGACACCCAGAGTGCCGGCGTTGAAGTTGATAAAGCCTTCGTGCATGACGGTAGTGCCTTCGCCCACGTGTGCACCCAGACGGATACGTGAGGTTGCTGCCAGACGTGTACCTGCAGGTACGACGTAGTTAGCCATTTTAGGGAATTTATCAACCGAATGAACGTCGATAATACGTCCCTGAGCGCGGGCTGCCAGCTGACGTTTAGGCAGGTCAGCCAGAGAGATAGCGCCGTCATTAGTCCAGGCAACATTGGGCAGTTTACCGAACATTCCGTTCAGATTAAGGCCGTGTGGCTTAACTAAACGATGCGATAGCAGGGATAGTTTGAGATAAACTTCAGCGGTAGTTTCAGGATCTGCATCGGTTTCCAGAACTGTCAGAATCATAGGCTGATGAGTGCCTTTGCAGATCTCAACGATCTCAGCCTGGTCTTCAGCGTCGATCGCCAGAAACGCTGCTTCAAGGTCGTTTAGCTGAGCTGCGGTCAGCTCGATAGCCTGATTACCGCCGCTGTAGCCCGCTTTGTCAGCTGCGGCTTTGATCAGTGCGTCGGATGGATTTAGCAGAGGGGTGTTAAAGTATACTTCCAGTAACTCACCGTCTGAAGACTTGGTGCCGATACCCAGACCGAATGCAAATGTACTCATTGTATGTAACTCCATAGAACTTGAATTAAGAACTTTATATAAGAGCTTTATATAAAATCTTAGAATCAGAATTTAAAAAATTATTTGAATAGAGCGTTGTAGTCACTCTCTTTAAAGCCCACCTGGAAACGTCCTTCAAGGCTTAATACCGGGCGCTTAATCAGCGTGGGAGTCGCCAGCATTTCGCGAACGGCTGCTGCTTCATCAATACTGTTTTTTATACCATCGTCCAGCTGGCGCCAGCTGGTACTGCGTTTATTTAGCAGGGATTCCCAGCCCAGGGCTGAGACCCACTCGCGTAGCTGTGATTCAGTCAGACCGTCTTTGCGGAAATCATGAAAGCTGAATTCAATGTTATTTGCGGCTAACCAGCGCTGTGCTTTTTTAACTGTATCGCAATTGGGAATACCGTATAGCGTCGTCATGATCTGTGCCTTAATCCTTGAGTGACTCAACATACCGGCGAATCCGCCAAGCGCCTTCAATACACTCATCCAGAGTAGCAACCAGTGCCATACGTACACGGCCGGCACCGGGAAGGTTACCTTCCTGATCTTCCCGGGAAACGTAGCTGCCAGGCAATACGGTTAGATTTTGCTGTTCAAAAAGCCCTTGAGCAAAAAGATCATCAGCAATGGGGGTTCCTGCCCAAAGATAGAAACCTGCATCGGGGAATTTAACATCCATTACCGGCTCCAGGATTTCAACGACAGCGGCAAACTTTTCACGATACTTATCGCGGTTTTCAAGCACATGGGCTTCATCATTCCATGCGGCGATGCTTGCCAGCTGGGTTGGCAGAGACATGGCGCAGCCGTGATAAGTGCGATAGCTGGTGAATGGTTTAATTAGTTTTGCATCACCGGCTACAAATCCAGATCTCAGTCCCGGCAGGTTGGAGCGTTTAGAAAGACTGTGAAACACCATGCAGTTCTTGTAGTCATGACGACCTAATTGAGCACAGACTTCCAGTAAGCCAACCGGTGGCTGCGCTTCGTCGAAATAAATTTCGGAATAGCACTCATCGGATGCGATAACAAAGTCATATTGGTCTGATAGTGCAATTAGCTTAGCCAGAGTTTCTGCATCTGTCACAGCGCCGGTTGGGTTGCTGGGGGAGCAGAGAAATAATAGCTGGCAACGTTGCCAGGTTTCTTCTGATATAGCATCAAAATCAGGTACAAAATTATTCTCAGCGGTACAGCTCAGATAGTAGGGCTCAGCACCGGAGAGATAAGCGGCTCCCTCGTAGATCTGATAGAACGGGTTAGGCGACAGTAACAGAGGCGTTTTACCGTCGGCAGGGTCTCGGTCGATGGCGCATTGGGTAAAGGCAAAGATCGCTTCACGGGTGCCGAGAACTGGCAAAACATTATCGGCTCCGGTCAGGCTTCCTGTCTGCAGCTTAAAGCGACGAGTGGCCCAGTCGGCGATGGTTTGCCGTAGTTCTATTGTCCCTGCAGTCGTTGGATAGTTTGCCAGTTTTCCCAGATTGCGGGTGAGCTCATCCATTACAAAGGCCGGAGAAGGGTGCTTTGGTTCGCCAATCGAAAGGGCGATATGGTCAAGGCCGGTCGGAGGGGTTACCCCGGCCTTTAGCTTAGCCAGTTTTTCAAAAGGGTATGGCTGAAGCTTGTGCAGATCTGGATTCATTGAAAAGCCTTGTAATTAGCCGCTGTCAAAAGATCGCAAATTATACCGGATGGAAGCCCGCAGGCCAATGAAACCGCGAATCTATTGAAGTTTATCTGAAATGGCCGATCACATAAGTGACAATTTAGAATGAACGTCATAGGCTTAGATTAACAGATTGGTAGCTGGGAGTTGGTAAGCGTGCTTACAGATAGTCGAATACACCCTAGGGTTGAAACTGATTTTGAGGTGAAGGTGGGTATTCCTGGTGACAATAGTGGTGCCCGGATTATTAGTATGAGTGTGGGTGGTATTGCCATTCGGGGTAACCATCAGCTGGAAGATATACTGAAGCTGGATAATGCGGATGCCAAAGGGGTGTTAGAGCATATAGTCAGTTTCAGTATGCCCGGAGGCGAGTTAAGTGAAATCTGCCGGTTAGTTCATGTGCGCAGACTTTCGCAGGAACACTATGAGTTTGGCCTGAAGTTTATCGACCTGAACCCTCAGGATACGGTAATCATAGCGGATTATGTTGATCGCCATAGGCGCGGATGATTGAGGTCAAATATAAGTAGAAAAGCCCGGCTAAGCCGGGCTTCGTTTAGTGATAGCGAGCGTTAAATGTTCTGCTGGGCTGCTTTTCGGGAGGTGGCAGACTTGAAAGTCGCTTTGCCATTTTCCAGCATCACCAAGAGAGAAGGTACAACCAATAAAATAAGCAGTGTGCCAAACGCCAGCCCGAATACCAGAGAGGTCGCCATCGGGATCAGGAACTGGGCCTGCAGTGAGGTCTCAAATAAAATGGGTGTCAGGCCTGCAATAGTGGTGAGTGATGTCAGCAGAACGGCTCGTAGACGCTGGCAGGCAGCTTCTACAATCGCTTTATGAACCCCCATGCCCTGATTACGTAACTTCTGGTAGAAAGTGATCAGTACGATTGAGTCATTAATAACGATACCCGAGAGTCCAAAAAAACCAAAGATAGACAGGATCGTCAGGTTTTGTCCTGTTAGCAGATGGCCCGCAATAGCACCTGTTAGTCCGAGAGGGATCGCCAACATTACTGCCAGTGGCCAGCTGTATGATGAGAACACCCAGCTGAGAATGATAAAAATCAGTAGCAGTGCGATCAGCAATCCCATTTTCATATCTGCCAGGGTTTCACGCTGGTTTTTATTACGACCTTCAAAGCTGGCCTGTACGCCAAACTCTGAGATTATCTCTTGCAACTTACCAGCGTTCAGATCGGCGATGATCTCGTTGGCATTGGCGACGGCCTCATCCAGGTCCGTGGTGACTTTAATGGCCAGCTGTCCGTCGACCCGTTGTAATCGGTCAAGGCCCTGCTTATCAGAGAATTGAATGACGTTTGCGAGTGGAGCGCTGCTGCCATCGGGTAATAAAATGGGTAAGTTTTCCAATGCGCTGAAACGGTCTCGTTCACTGTCAGGCAACACCACTCTGACCTCAATTTCGTCTTCACCCTGGTTAAATAGCTGGACCAGTTGACCATCAAAGGATGCCCGTAACTGACGCCCAACAGAGTTGAGTGTCAGGCCTGAGGTCTTGCCTGTCGGGGTCAGTTCATAGATCAGCTGAGACTTACCGAACGGCAGGTCATCATCGACATTACTGACACCATTATACTGTCGCAAACTGTCCTGCACAGCGAGAGAGGCCTGCTTCAACTTTTCCACATCAGAGCCAACCAGTTTGACCTCAAGAGATTTACCGGGAGGGCCGGAACGGTTCAGGTCGATGGTGAACTTTTCAATGCCCGCAGGGAGGATTATTTTACTGCGCCAAGTTTTAATAATTTGACTGTTAGTGACTTCACGGCTGTCGATGGTGGTGAGCTGTACATAAAGTGCGCCAAATTCATCGCCCTTACTAGAGCCCTGGCTGGAACGGCGGCTATTGGTTTTACGGTGTATCTGCAATGCCATCTTAACCAGGTTGCCACCTAACTCTTCCTCTGTCTGCCGCAGAGTTTGGTCCAGATGCAGGAGGAACTTATCGACCTGATCCGGGCTGCTGCCGGAAGTGAACTGAATATTGGCGTTCAGGGTTTCCATCTCAACCGCTGGGAAGAAGTTAAATTTTATCCGCCCACTGCTGACCAGCCCGATCGCAATAATGAAAGCCGCCAGGGCAATGGCTACGGTTATCCAGCGAAACTCGATGGCATTTTCAACCCATCGGCGAAAGCGGCCGTTTTTAAAGTTATTGAAAGCGGTATCTAGCTTAACCCGGGTTTTGGATGGGTGAAGATCAGTGGCCTTGTGCAGGCTATGGTGCAGGTGGCCGGGAAGAATCAGAAAGCATTCCACAATCGATGCGACAATGACACAGATAACCACGGTGGGAATGTCAATCAGAATATTACCGATGATTCCGCCAATGAGCAGCAGAGGCAGGAAGGCTGCAATGGTGGTGAGGGATGATGCCATGACCGGGGCAAGCATTCGGTGTGCGCCACCGATAGCGGCCTGAAGTCCCGGTTCACCCATCTGCAGGTGGGTTAGTGTGTCCTCTCCCACCACGATGGCGTCATCAACAATGATGCCCAGAGCCATGATCATGCCGAACAGACTGATCATGTTGATACTGCCGCCAATACCGTAAAGTACCGCCAGCGTAGCCATAAATGAGATCGGGATACCCACGGTAACCCAGAAAGCGACCCGGGCATTCAGGAATAAAAAGAGGGTGGCGATGACCAGCACCAAGCCGCCCAGCCCGTTTTTTACCAGTAGATTAATACGGTCCTGAATCGCGACATAGCCCTCATCGAATGCGATCAACTGAATGTCAGGGGGTAACGTTGGCTGACGCTCTTCCATCCATTCACGCATTAATCCGGCTGCTTTAAGCGTGTCGTCGTTCTCGGTCCGGCGTAACAGTAACTGAATAGCGGGTTGGCCCCGGTAGGTGAGAAAGGTCTGATTATCCTGGTTGCGCCAGTCAATAGCCGCAACATCCCCCAGACGAAGTAGCTGGCCATCTTTATTGGTAATGAGTGGCAGCTGGCTGAAACCCTCAACATCCCGTTGCTGGCTGAGGCTGCGAATCTGTCGCGAGCCGTCTCCCTGTGCGGCAGTGCCGGCAGGTAAATCAACGCTACGCTGATTGATAATCGTAGCAACATCACTCAGGCTGAGTCCCAGTTCATGCAGTCGGCTGGAGGAGATCTGAATAGCGATCTCTTCTTCGGGCATGCCGACAAAGTCGATTTTTCGAATCCCTTTCTGTAGCAGTTCCCGTTCGAATTGACGGGCCAGAACTCTTAGTTCCTGTTGGGTTGCGGCGGTGCTGGTGATGAGTATTCTGGCGATATCGTCGTAACGGATCACCTGTTGTACGATTGGTTTTTCAGAATCTGCTGGCAGGTTGGTAATGCCATCGACTTTCTGTTTTACCTCGTCAAGGATGTAGGCGATATCGCTGTTCTCTTCCAGTTCGAGACGGATAGAGGCAGATCCCTGAGTCGCTGTTGAATACAGTGAATCTATCCCATTAACTGATTTCAGTTCCCGTTCAATCGGTAGAATTATAGAGCTTTCTACATCTTCTGCTGCCGCACCGCTCCAGGGCACGGCGATGGTAATAATATCCAGCTCAAAACTGGGGAAAAACTGAGTGTTGAGTTTTTTTAACCCCCATATTCCGGCCAGAATCATAAGCATCATCAGCAGGTTAGATGCGACTCTGTGTTCAGTAAACAGGGTGATCAGGTTCTTGAGTGGCCCATGGCTCTGCGACATAACTTACTCCGTCCCAGTTGCAACAGGGATGGGTTGGCTGCCTGCAACTTCAACCAGAAGACCGGTGATGGCATTGGGCAGCTGAGTCACCAGAATTTGATCGCCGGGTTGAATGACAGTGCTGCGCACCAGCACTTTTGACTGACCGTTACTATCACGGATATCGCCTATTCTTTCTATCGTACTGGCCTGTAGCCGGCTTTCATTCAGGGTATACACTCTTTCTGTTCCAAAGATCGCCTGGGGCGGCAATGCCAGAAGGTTTTCCTGCTCGGGCATGGTCAGATTAAGGGATAAAGAGCGTCCTGGTTCGCCGCGATAGTCATCGGAATTGATACGGAACAGTGCATCAACGCCAGCGCTGCCGCTGTTGACCGCAGCGGCAAGTCGCTCGAGGGTGAGAGACAGGGGTTGGCCGTCGAGTATCGCGGTGGCGATAATCTCTTCGCCTTTGTTCAGTTGTTGATGAATTTGTGGCAGGTAACGACTTGGAATCTGGGAACGAACCTCCAGAGAGCTAAGATTATAGATCGTTAGTAGAGCATCACCGCTGCGAACCCGCTCACCTGCGGCCACTTTGATCTCTGCAATTCGACCGGTAAACGGAGCCCTTATCTGGCTTCGTTCCAGGTCCAGTGCAGCGCTGTCTCGTTGTGCCGTCGCTTGTTTAAGCTGAGCGGTTAGTTGTGCCAGCTGATTGGGATAGTCGTTGATGGACTGTTGGCGGCTGTTCAGGGATAGTGCCTGCTGTTGTGTTGTTCTGCGGGCATCATCCAGCTGATTCTGGCTGGCTAATTTACGCGTACTAAGGTCCTGATAACGTTCTAGTGTTCGTTGTGTAAGACGAACCAGTTCCTTCTCAATTTTCAGCGCTTTAAGGTTAGACTGGTAGCGTACCTTTTCGGCTTCAATGGAGGCTTCAATGCGCTCAACATCGGCTTGTTTCTGGGTGAGTGCAAGAGAGGCGTCGCGGTTATCCAGCTGTATGAGCAGTTGTCCAGCGGCTACTTTTTTACCTTCTGAGGTATTACGGCTTTCAATATAGGCATTTATCGACGAAGAGAGTGTGCTACTGGAAGGGGATTCTATTCGACCATAGAGTGACAGTTGGGGGGAGAAGGTAGCGAATTCTGCTTCAATAACTTTTACGGTCCATACTTTTTCTTTTACGGGCTTGGATGGCGCGGTGGGCTTGGTTGCCTTTAATGCGATAAATATTAGCACAGCACCCATTATTATCAGTATTGGGAGCATCCAGTGCTTATTGCTATGGTAAAAGGATCTATCTGTCTGTTCAGCCATTACTTGTCCATCTGTATGCCGGAATTAGGTACATTCAGAAATCATAATACATCTCTTTGAGCGCGTAAGTAGAATTGTTCGTCCTTTACAATTCTTTACCAGATGGTAGCGTTAGAGACTTATATCTGCCTTCCTTACGTAATAAGCAGAATTTCAGATGACAGGAGATTGTAATGCGAACCCGATCGGTGATGGCGCTCGACCCTCTTGGATTCCATCGGATTGTATATCACGAATGGGGTAGTGCAGATAATGACCGGGTGTTGGTCTGTGTACATGGTCTGGCCCGTAACAGTCGTGATTTTGATGAGCTGGCGCGGGCGCTTTCCCGTGATTACCGGGTGATCTGCCCGGATATGCCGGGGCGGGGAGAAAGCGACTGGCTTTCTCCGGGCGTTAATTACGACATCCCCCGCTATATGAGTGATATGGCCACGCTGTTAGCTCGTTTAGATGTAGATCAGGTGGATTGGATCGGTACCTCTATGGGAGGCATTATTGGCACCTGTCTGGCAGCACTGCCCAACTCTCCCATTCGAACGTTGGTGCTGAATGATATCGGCAGCTTTGTCAGTAAAGAGTCCTTGAAAAGGATTGCCGGGTACGTTGGTGATCATCGTTTTGGTTCACTATCAGAGCTTGAACAATATATGCGTTCAACCTATACCGCCTATAAAAATCTGGATGATACTCAGTGGCAACATCTGGTTAAATATGGTCACAGAGTGACTGGCGAAGGGGAGTTTGGTCTGCATTATGACCCTCGCCTGGCGGAAGGGACTCAGGAGGCGCAGCATCAGGATATAGATCTGGAACCTCTATGGGCGCAGGTTAAGTGTCCGCAAATGCTGATTTGGGGAGATCAGTCCGACGTATTAACCGCTGATACCGTTGAACGGATGCAGACCTTGCGTCCCGATCTTGATCTTTATCAGATACCGGGCATAACTCATGCACCTTCGCTGATGGAAGCTGATCAGATCGTAGCGATACAGCAATGGCTGCGTAATAACCGAGCCCACAAGCCGGATGAGGTGTCATGAGTTCATTGACCCGATGGCCTTCTGATCAACTTTGCCTGAGCGATGACGAACGTGAACAGGCAGTGAGTAAAGTTGAACAAGCGTTCGCTTCAACCCTTGAATCTCTTAAGGTCGATATTGGGCTGGTGGAGCTGTTAGAGTCGATTTATGTACCTTTGGGTGCCTGGCTAGTGGCTCAAAAGAATCAACGTCAAGGTCCGCTGGTGGTGGGGATTAATGGCGCTCAGGGGGCTGGAAAATCGACGCTGTTTAATTTGATAGAGGTGATACTTGAGGAAGGATTTGGTCTGAAAGTAGTGGGTTTATCTATAGATGATATCTATAAAACCCGCAGTGAGCGTGAACAAATGGCTCATTCGATTCACTCTTTACTGAAAACCCGGGGGGTTCCCGGTACCCATGATGTTGAGTTGGGAATTGAATTGATTCGCGGGCTTAAAGGCGAGTTCGGCGAAGAGGGGCGTAATGTAAAGATACCGGTTTTTGATAAATCGATAGACGATCGTTGTCCTACGGCGCTTTGGCAGGAATGGACCGGTGAAGCGGATGTGATTGTGCTGGAAGGCTGGTGTGTCGGTGCTACGGCACAGAATGAGAGTCAGCTGGCTGAGTCGGTAAACGACCTTGAGCGTAGCGAGGACCCTCTGGGTGTTTGGCGCGGTTATGCGAATAAACAGCTGGAAGGCAGTTATAAAGAACTGTTTGGACTGATGGATGTACTGATTATGCTGAAAGTACCCAGTATGGAATCAGTATTTGAGTGGCGTTCGCAACAGGAGAAAAAACTCGCAGAGAGAGTCCGCTATTTCTATGATACTCAGCAACCCACCCAGCATCTTAGGATTATGAATGAACGGGAGATCAGACGTTTTATTCAGCATTACGAACGACTTACCCGTAATATGCTGGAAGAGATGCCGGGCCGTGCAGATGTCTGCCTGGAGTTGAATGAGAACCATAAAATCGGCAAGATCCGGATTAACAAACCGCTATAAGCTCTTATGTAAGGAATTTTGATGAAACGTATTGTTTTAGTTTGTGTGATGTTGTTTTCCATGCCGCTGATCAGTGGTTGCCAGAGTGCATACTATTCAGCGATGGAAAAAGTAGGTATCCATAAACGCGATATTCTGGTGGATCGGGTTGAAGACACTCGTACAGCTCAGGATGAAGCCCAGGAGGAATTTGTCTCTGCTTTAGAGCAATTCCGAAAAGTGGTGGATTTTGAGGGCGGTGAACTGGAGTTAGTCTATAACGATATGCAGTCTGCGTACGATGATAGTGAAGCGGCGGCAGAATCAGTCAGTGATCATATTCGTCAGGTCGAAGATGTTGCAGAGGCTCTGTTTGATGAGTGGACAGAGGAACTGGATCTTTACAGTAGCGCAAAATTACGCCGTCAGAGTGCCCAGGCACTTAAAGATACCCAAGCCCGCTACCGATCGCTTCATACCAGTTTGAAACGTGCAGAGGCTAAAATGCAGCCGGTGTTGTCTGCGCTGAAAGATAACACTTTGTTTCTCAAACATAACCTCAATGCTCGGGCGATAGGCTCTTTGAAAGGCGAGTTCGGAGGAATTAAGCGGGATATAGATCGTCTGGTGGTGGAGATGAAGCGTTCGATTCAGGCCTCGGATAAGTTTATCAGAGAGATGAAGCAGTAAAACATCTAGTGGGAGCGGCTTCCTGCCGCGATATATGCCTATCGTTGCTGGAAGCAACTCCTACAAAATCCTATCAAATAGGCAGGAAGGTCATGGATGCGGCGCTTTGGACTACCCGGGTGATGGTGCGATTGGTTCGGTCGGCGACTAATAGCGCCATCATGTCCTGCAGGCTGATCAGTTTGCCGAAGATGCGCTCATAACTCAGATTACGGATACCGGTTGCTGAAATACTATTGCTAAGAATGTAGGGTTCATTCCGGCTATTTTTTCTGTTATTCAATTGCCAGGCAATGATTTCCAGATTTCGGGCGCTGTTATAAAGTTTCTGCTGGTCTATCTCATCCAGTAAGAAAAACTCATCCTGGTAATTATAGGCGGCATTAAGCATACCGCTGATACCCACCATCAAAGCAAACACTCGATCTCCTTGAAATTCCTCATTAAAACTGGTCTGTATGGCCTTGATTTCTTCGGCGCCGTTTAGCTCTGAAAATTTTCGAGCTCTGGGGGTATCAAGCAACTGTTGTATCCGTTTTTTTACCGTAGTTCCAGGAGGTGCCTTGGCTAGCTCACTTGGGTTTCGCTTGTAGAGCTTGATTGTTAGTTCACGGGTTAGCTTACGAACCTGACTAATATGCATGTCAGTGACGTTATCGATGTCGCTTTTAGCCAGATCGCTGATTTTAAAGTCAGAAGGTGCGTTGGCGACACAACCGGATAACAGCAGGATAAACAGGCTTATTCCACACAGTCGAAGTGCTCTTAATTGAGGCATCAGTCCGGCTCCCGTTCCTGGAGCTCAAAGGTATAGCCCGCAGTGACAGGCTGATCCATATCGCCAGGCGTACTGAAGGCGATACCGCCCTGTACAAAGCTTTCTAAATTGGTAGTTTCCACTTTTAGTCCTTTAAAAATGCCAAACTCCGCATCAAAACCACCGATATTCCAGAACTGACTGGCTGCGGTCACCAGGGTGGCATAGCGGGCTTTAATATTAATAAATAATCTTACTTTTTGGTTGTTTTTACTAAGCTCATAACCTGAAACTGATCCTACCGGCATACCTCGGAAATAGAGATTGCTGTTGACCTTCAGTGACCCCAGTTGTTGGGTTTCCAGAATGATATTCAGGCCGGGTAGATTACGATTGGCGGGCCTTTCAGCTAGACCATTGAAACTAAGCTCTTGTGCGCCGTTACCGGGTAAGGCTTCTATATGGTTACCCACAAGCAGGGTTTCTGGGTAGTCCACACCGGAGAGATTAATACTCGGCGCGGCGATCCAGAAACGGCTGCCTTTGCGGGCAAGTAACTGTCCCTCATCGGTCAGGGCTATCTCGGCTTTCACAGTGCCCTGGCTATCGAGCAGGCGGACCTTTTCCACCTCACCCATTTCCAATCCTTTAAATCGGACTTGAGCGCCTACAGCGATATCTGGCCCCGCAGGGAAGGTGACACTGATACTGGGCCCCTGTTGCAGTGCTTTTTCACGGTTGCTGTACAGCTCAAACAGTTGGCGCTTTTTAGCGCCCCGGCCTTCGTCATTAAGGTTAGCGAAAGCGACTCCACCGCGCAGTAGTGTTTGGAAGGATTCACTATGAATCGTTATGCCGCGGCTGCTCAGGCTGGCTTCTACACCACTGGCATTCCAAAAGCGACTCTGATCCGTCACCAGGTGACGATAGGGCTTGTCGATCAGCAAGTGGATGATGACACTGTTATCCTCTGCGGACAGTGCGTAATGGCTGATGTTACCCACTTGCAGTTGTTTGTAGAGCACCGGAGCGCCGCTGGTGATTGAGCCCAGTGAATCCGCTTTAATTCTGATAGGTAGCTTATCTGCGTTTTCTTTATATAACAGTCGCCCATGCTGGCTCGCATTGTCGAAGTTACGGAACAGATGGAATCTTTGTGTTTTTCCGACAGGTTTCTGATCGCTGATATCCGGTGTGAAAAAACCGATACCGCCGTTAATGACAGTGCTGAGCGAACTGCTTTCCAGTTGAACCCCATCAACTCCCGCTTTGAGTTTAATACCACTCTCTTCCCAGAACCGACTGCTCTGTTTAACCAGTGCGGCATACTCTTGTTTGATGGTCCCGTGGATCAATACTTTGGAACCGTCCCCGGTTAATTCGTAGCCACGTACCTCACCTACCGGTATCTGCCGATACATAATAGGTGAGCCGAAGTTGATTGAGCCAAGCTGTTCGCTTTCAAAGCTGACGTCGAGCCCTTCAGTTCCGGGCCTGCGGGCAGGTGCGCTATCAAGCGCTGAAAATTCGAACTGTGCAGCCCCAGGCCCGGGTAGTAACTGAATGGCTGAGCCTCGTATCAGCTCGCCAATGTTTTGCAGTTGAGTCAGCGAAAATTTAGGTTTGGGTAACCAGAACTGACTACCGCTTCGCAGCAACGGGCGAGCGCGGGGGTCGATCAGCAAGCGGGCGTTGAGCATAGACAGATCACTGCTTAACTCAATTTTCTGTACCCGGCCAATCTGTATTCCTTCGCTCATCACCCGAACCCCTTCATGCATGTCGGTACGGGCGGGGAATTTTACGTTAACGACTATGCCATCTTCAGCGGCTTCGAAGTCGGGGAACAGACTGAATTCATGGTCTGGACTCAGTCCGCTTTCATCGTCCGGCGGAGTATAAAAACTAATGCCGCCTGCGATAATGGCTGCTAATGATCCAAACCGCAGGTTTACCTGCGACAGGTTTGCTTTGAGGCTGATACCACTGGCATTCCAGAAACGGGTATTGTCACTAATCAAGTGGCTGTAGGTCGGTTCAATAAATAGCTCAATACGGATCTGATTGGCTTTGTCGGTCAGGCCGAAATTGATCACTTCTCCGACCTCTATCTGGCGGTAATATACTTTAGCGCCGCGCTGTATCGATTGGGCCGAGTCAGCTAAGAGAGAGAGGTAAAGTCCCTCCCGGTCTTTGAGAGGTGGTGGTGGTTCATTATCAGCGATAAAGCTTAAGCGCTCTTCGCCGTTGCCTGGCT